>JAFAVO010000219.1 GCA_019242385.1 Gammaproteobacteria bacterium
GCCTCACCGGCACGCGTTACCTCGTCGACAGCGAGGTGTACCCGGACGCACTCGCCGCGCGCGGGCTCGAGTACCTGCGTCCGACCCCGGTGGAGCGCTCGGAGATCAATCGCATCATCTTCGAGGAGCTGATCGCCGGGGTGTTCAAGCCCGAGGCCGTCGCCTTTTTCGAGCGTGTCATCCGCCGCATGAGGGAGGATGGCTGCGATGCCGTGGTCCTCGGCTGCACGGAGATTCCGCTCATCATCAACGACGACAACTCACCGCTGCCGAGCCTCGATTCCACACGGCTGCTGGCGCGGGCGGCGCTGCAGCGAGCCAGCGCCGGTTGAGGTTGCACGTCGCGCCAGCGGCGGCTATGGCGCTCGTGGGGGCTATTCGCGCTCGAGACTGCTATTCGCGCTCGAACTTGAAGGAAACCTTCACCTTGGCGCGATACGCTGCGATCTTGCCGTCCTGCATGTGCATGTCGAGCTGCACCACCTCCGCGATGCGCAGATCGCGCAGCGACTGCGCCGCCTGGTTGACGGCGGCGGAGGCCGCCTTCTCCCAGGACTCGGTGCTCGTCCCCACCAGCTCGATGACTTTGTAGACGCTCTCGGCCATGGCTACCTCACCTTCCGGCCCTGTTGTGTGAGGGTCGTCGTCCGCCGGATCATGCGGCGCCGACGCGGCGATTGCAACGCGGCGCGAGCGGCGCGCCACGCGCGGCGCGGCTCAGGCGGCGGTGAGTGAGTGCGGCGCCTGCGCCGGCGCGCTCCACACCGGGCGGCGCACCAGCGTGCTCTTGCCGAACAGCGACTCGATCAGATCCACCGCGAGCGTTGCCGTGCGGTTTTGAACATCGAAGGCGGGGTTGAGCTCGACCACATCGAGCGAGGCCAGGCGGCGCGTGTCGGCAATCATCTCCATGCAGAGCTGGGCTTCGCGGTAGGTCGGCCCACCCGGCACGCGCGTGCCCACTCCGGGGGCGATCTCGGGGTCGAGAAAGTCCACATCGAAGCTGACGTGCAGGTGCGTATCGGCGTCCATGCCGCTGAGAGCCTGCTCCATGGTCTGGCGCATACCGAGCTCATCGACGTGACGCATGTCGAAGACGTCGAGGCCGTGCTCGTGCACGAAGCGCTTCTCGCCCGCATCGACACTGCGCACCCCGACCTGGCGCACGCAGGAAGGATCGATCGCCGGCATGCGACCACCCATGCCGGTGAGCTCCGCGGGCCCGAAGCCGCAGAGACAGGCGACCGGCATACCGTGCACATTGCCGCTCGGGGAGAGCTCGCTGGTATTGAAATCCGCGTGCGCATCGAGCCACAGCACGCGCAGCTTGCGTCCCTGCTCGCGGCAATGACGCGCGACGGCGCTGATCGAGCCGATGGCGAGGCAATGATCGCCGCCGAGGAGGATCGGCAGGCGGCCCTCGCCCAACTCGCGATACACGCTCGCATGCACCAGCTCGTTCCAGCGCACCACTTCGGGCAGATGCCGGTAGCCCTCGCGTGGAGGCTGCCACGGATTGCCGGGACCCGAGAGATTGCCGAGGTCCACGACCTCGAGCTCGCGCGCGCGCAGCGCGCCGAGCAGGCCGGCCACGCGCAGCGCCTCAGGACCCATGGAGGCGCCACGGTCGGCGGCACCGACATCCGTCGGAGCACCGATGAGGGTTGCGCGCATCATCTCAGGCCGCCTCGTCGTTCGCGCCGATCAGCCGCTGCGGCTTTGCCGCGAGCAGCCCGAACAGATCCTTCGGATCGTGCAGCTGCGGCAGGAGATCGATCTGCGATCGCGTGCCGCGCTCCTCCTGATGAATACGCTGCAGGTAACGCAGCGCGGAGAAATCCTCGAGCGCGAAGCCGACCGAATCGAACACGGTGACTTCCGCATCGCTCGCACGGCCGGGCGCATCCCCCGCAAGCACCCTCGCCAGCTCCAGCACTGCGTAGCCGGCATCCATCTGCTGTATCTCGCCCTCGATGCGCGACTGCGGCTCGTACTCGACGACGACGCGCACATCCGGGCGCAGCAGGATGTCACGGTGCAGCTCGGTCTTCCCGGGGCAGTCACCGCCCACGGCATTCAAATGCATCCCCGCAACGATCAGCTCGGGGGTGAGGATCGTGGCGTTGCGCTTATCGGCGGTCGCCGTGGTCACGATGTCGGCCCCGGCGACCGCCGCGGCCGTCGATGCGCAGCGGCTGACCTTCAGCTGCGGCAGGTGCAGCCGCGCGAGATTGCGCTCGAGCTTGTCCGTCGCGCGCCGATCGGTGTCGTACAGCCTCACCTCACGGATCCCCAGGAGCTCGTGAAAGGCAATGGTCTGGAATTCGGCCTGGGCGCCATTGCCGATGAGGGCCATGACGCGACTGCCCGCGCGCGCCATGCGCCGCGCGGCGAGCACCGAGGTCGCCGCCGTGCGCAACGCCGTCGTGAGCGTGAGCTCCGACAACAGGAGCGGGTATCCCGTGTGCACATCCGCGAGCACGCCGAATGCGGTCACGGTGAGGAGCCCCTCCTGGGTGTTCTTCGGGTGACCGTTGACGTACTTGAAGGAGTAGAGGCGGCCGTCAGAGGCCGGCATCAGCTCGATCACGCCGACGCTCGAGTGCGTCGCGTGACGGGGAGACTTCTCGAACGAATCCCACCGCAGGAAATCCGCTTCGATCTCCGCGGCGAGCTCCTCGATGAAACGTGCAGTGCCTCGTCGGGCGAGGAGCTCGCGAACCCGCGACACCCCGATGAAATCGACCATATGGCTGCTCCCCGTCCCCGGTGGTCCTCGTCCGCGAGGGCTCGGGAGGCATCTTGAGCGCTGTCTCAACCAAAATAAAGACAGAAAGTTGCCAGAATAACGAGTTTACTGGACACTTTGCCGGACTAGACTGGCAGAATGAGCAGGTGAATGGACGACATCGACCGTCAGTTGATTGGACTGCTGCGCAATGACGCCCGCGCCTCGGTGGCCTCGCTCGCGAAGGCGCTCGGGGTGTCGCGCGGCACCGTGCAGAACCGGATGGCGCGCCTCGCGGCCGGCGGGACGATCGTCGGCTATACGGTGCGCTTGAAGCCCGATGTGGAGGAGCAGCGCATCCGTGCTTTCATGACGGTCGCCGTCGAAGGCAACCAGCTCGATGCGGTGATCAAAGCGCTGCGCGGGGAGCCCGCGGTGACGGCGCTCTACAGCACCAACGGACGCTGGGACATCGTCGCGGAGCTGCGCGCCGACACGCTCGAGAGCTTCGACCGGGTGCTGGCACGCATCCGGCTCATCGAGGGAATCTCCCAGACCGAGACCAGTCTGCTGCTCTCGACATTCAAATTCTGAGCCGGCTTCATGAGGAGCGGCTCTCGCGCGGCAATCCGAGCGCGCGTTCGGCGATGATGTTGCGTTGAATCTGGCTCGTGCCGCCATAGATCGTATCGGCGCGCGAGCCGAGGAAGAGCCGGGGCAGCAGCTCCCACTCGTAGCTCGCGCCGGCGGCGATCTCACCCTGCGGTCCGAGCACATCGAGCGCCAGCACGCCGAGCTTCTTGCGCCAGCTCGCCCAGAAGATCTTGTAGGTGTAGGCCTCGTTCGAGAGCTTGCCGGCCTCGGCACTCGAGAGCATGCGCAGCGCGCTGTAGCGCATCAGTCGCAGGCCGATGTGCGCGTGCGCGAGCCGCTGGCGAATCTGCGGATCATGGATGAGGCCGTTGGCCTCCGCCATGGATACGATCGTGCGCAGCTCGTTGGCGAAGCTCATCTGCTGTGCCAGGGTCGACACGCCGCGCTCGAAGGACAGCGTGCCCATGGCCACCTTCCAGCCATCCCCGGTTGCCCCGACGACATTCTCGGCAGCGGTGCGGGCATCGACCAGGAAGGTGTCGTTGAAGTCGGCGCCGCCGGTCATCTGGCGTATCGGGCGTACGGTGACGCCGGGCTGATGCATCGAAATGAGGAGGTACGAAAGGCCGCGATGGCCGCGCGAGCCCTCCTCGGTTCGACAGAGGACGAACGCCCAGTCGGCAAACTGCGCGAATGAGGTCCAGGTCTTCTGACCGTTGACGACCCACTCGGGGCCTGCGGCGCGCTCCTCCAGCACCGCCCGGGTGCGGACGCTCGCGAGGTCCGAGCCTGCATTGGGCTCGCTATAACCCTGGCACCACAGCTCCTCGCCGCGGGCGATCGGTGGCAGAAAGCGGCGCCTCTGTGCCTCGGTGCCGAAGGCGAGAAGGGTCGGGCCCAGGAGCTCGACACCCATGTACCCGAGCCTGCCGGGAGCACCGGCGCGCGCATACTCCTCGGCGAAGATCACCTGCTCGGCAAGCGTGGCGCCCCGGCCCCCATAGGCTTCCGGCCAGCCGATGCAGCTCCAGCCGGCGGCGCCGAGCGCCCGCTCCCAATCGCGCCGCCGCTGCGCGTGTCCACCCTGCATCAGCAGGCCGCGCAAGTCACGGAACGGGCCGGACAGCTGCCCCTGGAGCCAGCCCGCAGCCTCGGCGCGGAATCGCTCCTCCTTCGCGGTAAAACCTAACTTCATCGGCTCAACTCCGGCTGCGCCTCGAGAGGCACGCTAGAAAATCGGTGTCGGCGAGCTGCCCGCGGCGAAGTGCCGCACCAGGCGCTCGCGCTGCCAGGCGGGAGTTCCGAGCAGCGTTGCCGTAGCCCGCGCGCGCTTGAAATACAGGTGCGCTTCGTGCTCCCAGGTGAAGCCGACACCGCCGTGCAGCTGGATGGCGTTCGCGGCACAGTCGAAGAAGGCATCGCAGCAGTAGCTCTTGGCGATGGCCGCGGCTTCGGCGAGCTCCTCGGGCCGCTCCTGGGCGACGGTCGCGGCATACCAGGCCGCGGACTTCGCTGCCTCGACCTCGATCATCATGTCCGCGAGTCGGTGCTTGACGGCCTGGAAGCTCCCGATCGGGCGTCCGAACTGCATCCGTTCCTTCACGTAACCCGTGGTCATCTCGAGAACGTACTCGGCGCCACCGAGGGCCTCGGAAGCGAGCGCGATGCGCGCCAGATCGAGCGCCTGTTCGATCCCCCGGCCGGCATCGCCTGGCTCGCCCAGCAGCTGCTGCCGGTTGACCGTCGCTCCTTGAAACTCCACCCGCGACATCGGCCGGGTGAGATCGAGCATCACGTGCGGGTGGACCGTCACGCCGGCAGTGCCTGCGGGGAGCGCCGCGACGCTGAGCCCGGCCGCGCCGTGCGACTGCGGTGCGCGCGCCAGCACCAGGAAGAGGTCCGCCGAGTCGCCGTGGATCACGAAATCGCTGACCCCGCTCAGCGTGAACCCCTGCCCCTCACTCTCGAGCGAGACGCCGACCCCATCGAGCGGCGGGCGGCCGTCGGCGCCGGCGAGCGCACAGGCGATACGCAGCTCACCCGCGGCGATACGCGGCAACAACGACTGCCGCTGCGCTTCGTGCGCGCAGCAGCCGATGAGGGGCGCCGCGAGTGCGCTCGTGGCAAAGAAGGGCGAGGCCACGAGCAGCCGCCCCTGCTCTTCCTGCAGCAGACAGAGCTCCACCCATCCAAGTCCAGCCCCACCGTAGGCCTGCGGGATTGCCAGGCCCATCCAGCCGAGCTCCGCGAAAGTGCGCCACAGCTGCGGGTCGTAGCCCGCGCGCAGTCCCAGTGTCGCACGGCGCTGCGCGGCATTCGCGCGCGCCGCAAGCAGACTGCGTGCGCTCGCGCGGATCAGCTGCTGCTCTTCGCTGTGGGTGAACTGCATGACCCTACTCCCGCAGCAGTGCCGTCTCGGCGCGGCTGCGCCGTCCCCTCAGTACCAGTGATCCTCCAGCCCATGCCAGATGTCGATCTTGCCGATGCCGCGATCGGCGGTGAAGTTGCCGAAGCGGCCGGCGTGAAATGCGAGCGGCGTCCCCGGAGCGCAGGCAATACCGAGCACCTCACCGACGATGATGAGGTGATCGCCGCCCGCGTGGACTGCGTGGACCTTGCTGTCGAAGCGGCAGAGGGCATCGGCGAGGTGCGGCGGCTGCGGCCGGTTGCGCCAGCCGTGGCCGAGCTCGAACTTCTCGTGTGTGCGCCGCGCGAAGTTGAGCGCCAGGTCGAGCTGCTGGTGGCCGAGGATGTGCACGGCGAAAGGCGCGCCCTGCATGAAGGCGGGCGCTGCGCTGCTGCTGCCCGCGAGACACCACAGTAACAGCGGCGGCTCGAGTGAAACCGAGCTGAAGGAATTGGCCGTGACTCCGACCGGTGTGCCGTCCGGTCGCACTGCGGTCACGACCGTCACGCCCGTGGCAAAGAGGCCGAAGGCATCGCGCAGCTCGCGCTCTGAAAAGGCTGTGCTCAAGCTGAGGATCCTACGGCCTGTCTCGATATTTTCAAGCGGACCGCGAGTACACCTCGAAGAGTCCGGCCGCGCCCATACCCCCCGCCACGCACATGGTGACGACCGCGTGCCGCACGCCCCGCCGCTGCCCCTCGATGAGCGCATGACCGGTGAGGCGCGCGCCACTCATGCCGTAAGGGTGACCGAGGGCAATCGCACCGCCATCCACATTGAGCTTCGCATCATCGATCCCGAGCCGGTCCCGGCAGTACACGGTCTGCACGGCGAACGCCTCATTGAGCTCCCACAGACCGATGTCCTCGACCTTCAGCTGATGCCGCGCGAGCAGCTTCGGCACGGCGAACACCGGGCCGATGCCCATCTCATCCGGTGCGCAGCCGGCGACGGCAATTCCGCGACACGCGCCGAGCGGCTCGAGCCCGCGCCGCTCGGCGACTCGCGCCTCCATGATCACCAGAGCGGCGGCGCCATCGGACAGCTGTGAGGCGTTGCCCGCGGTGATGAACTCGCCGCGCGCGATCACCTTGCCTTGCGACCATACCGGCTCGAGCCGGGCGAGACCCTCGAGGGTGGTGTCGGGACGGTATCCCTCATCCCGCTGCAGCAGCACCTCCTGCGTGTGCGCCGCGCCGCTCGCCTTGTCGATCACCAGCTTGCGGCTCGCGAGCGGGACGATCTCGGCATCGAAGCGGCCGGCCTGGTAGGCAGCGGCGACGCGCTGCTGGCTCTGCAGCGCGTAGCGATCCTGACTCTCGCGGCTTATCCGGTAGCGGCGCGCGACGACCTCCGCGGTCTCGATCATGGGCATGTACATGTGCGGCGAGCGCGCCAGCACCGCCTCGGACTCCCCGCGGAAGGTGTTGAAATGCTTGTTCTGCGTGAGGCTGATGGACTCCACGCCGCCGGCCACCACGACGTCCATGCCGTCCTCGACCACCTCGCGCGCAGCGGTCGCGATCGCCATCAGCCCCGAGGCGCACTTGCGATCGATGCTCATGCCGGGCACGGTCTCGGGAAGACCCGCACTCGCCACGGTGAGACGGCCGATGTTGTAGCCCTGTGAGCCCTGCTGGATGGCGCAGCCGAGCACCAGGTCCTCGACCTCGCCGCCATCGAGTCCCGCGCGGCGCACGGCCTCGCGCACGGCGTGGCCGGAGAGCACCGCCGGATCGGTGTCGTTGAAAGCGCCGCGATAGGCCTTGCCGATCGGGGTGCGTGCGATCGAGACGATGACGGCTTCACGCATGGTCGATTCCTCCTCAGCGCAGCAGCGCGAGCCAGTCGCGATCCTCAGGACCCGAGGCGACGAAGAACGGGTTGAGGAGCGTCTCGCGGGTGTTGTATTGGAGCGGCGCGCCATCGAGTGTGCGCACCGCCCCGCCCGCCGCAAGCACTACCGCGTGCGCGGCCGCGGTATCCCACTCGCTGGTCGGCCCGAGCCGGGGATACACGTCCGCCGCGCCTTCAGCCACCAGGCAGAACTTCAGCGAGCTGCCGATCGCGAGCAGCGCGTGGGGCCCGACGCGCGAGAGAAACGTGTCGAGCGAATCGCCGCGATGCGAGCGGCTGCCGACGATTCGCACCGGCGCCGCCGACTGCGCCGCCACCCGGATCGCGACCGCGGACTCGGCCGCCTGCTGCCGCCAGGCGCCCGCACCGGGAACTCCGGAATAGGTGACACCGCTGACCGGCACGTGCACCACACCGAGCACCGGAGCGTGCCGCTCGATGAGCGCGATGTTGACCGTGAACTCCCCGTTACGCGCGAGAAACTCGCGCGTGCCATCGAGGGGATCGACGAGCCAGTAACGCGGCCACTCCCGGCGCGTGGCCAGGGGTGCCTGGGCGGCCTCCTCCGAGAGCACCGGTATCCCCGGGGTGAGCTCGGCGAGCTGCTGCGTGATCAGCCGGTGCGAGCGCAGGTCGGCAGCCGTGAGCGGTGAGTCATCGGCCTTGGCGGTGGAGGTGAGCGTCTCGGCCGCGTAGACCTCGAGTATCTCGCGCCCCGCCGCGCGCGCAATCTGCCCGCTGCGCTCGAGCAGCCGCGCCAGCTCCGCACTCATGCGCCGGCGATCACCTTGCGCGAGGCGAGGTGAGCGATGACGCTGCCGGCCGCCTGATCGGCATTGAGCGCGGTGGTGTCGATATGAATCTCCGGAGTCTCCGGGGTCTCGTAGGGCGAATCGATGCCGGTGAAATTCTTGAGCTCACCGCGGCGCGCCTTGCGGTACAGGCCCTTGACGTCGCGCCGTTCCGCTTCGGCGAGTGGCGTATCGACGAACACCTCGAAGAACTCTCCGGCCGCGAACAGCTCCCGCGCCATGCGCCGCTCGGAGCGGAACGGGGAGATGAAGGACACCAGCACGATGAGACCTGCGTCCACCATCAGTCGCGCCACCTCCGCGACCCGGCGGATGTTCTCGACGCGGTCCTGCGCGGTGAAGCCCAGGTCCTTGTTGAGGCCGTGGCGCACATTGTCGCCATCGAGGAGATAGGTGTGCCGGCCCGCCGCCGCCAGGCGCTTCTCGATCAGGTTGGCAATGGTCGACTTCCCCGCCCCGGAGAGCCCGGTCAGCCACAGCACGCACGCCTTCTGACCCTTGAGGCGGGCACGCAGCTGCTTATCGACATCGAGCGCCTGCCAGTGCACGTTCTGCGAGCGGCGCAGCGCGAAGTTGATGAGGCCGGCGCCGGCGGTGTTGTTGGTCAGGCGATCGATGAGGATGAACCCGCCGAGCGCACGGCTCTCGCTGTAGGCCTCGAAGGGGATCGGCCGATCGAGCTCGAGCTCACACACGCCGATATCGTTGAGCTCGAGCCGCTCGGCCGGCTCGTGCTCGAGAGTGTTGACATTGACCCGATGCTTGAGCGGCGTGACGGTCGCCGACAGCGTGCGTGTGCCGGTCTTCATCAGATAGGTGCGGCCCTGGAGCATGGGCTCATCCTGCAGCCAGACGATGGTGGCCTCGAACTGGTCCGCGACCTGCGGTGGAGCATCGGCCGCGGCCAGCACATCACCGCGGCTGACATCGACCTCCGTATCGAGCGTGAGCGTCACCGATTGTCCGGCGCTGGCCGATTCCAGATCACCGCCCGCGGTGACGATGCGCGCGACCCGGCCCTCGCGACCCGAGGGCAGCACGCGCAGGCGGTCGCCGCGATGCACGGTGCCGCCCGCGATCAGGCCGGCGAAGCCGCGGAACTCGGCGTTCGGCCGGTTGACCCACTGCACCGGCAGGCGGAATGGCTGGCCGGCGAGCGCCGCATCGACCTCGACGGTCTCGAGGTGCTGCAGAAGCGTCGGCCCTGCATACCAGGGCATGTGCGTGCTCGGCGCGATGACATTGTCGCCGTGCACCGCCGAGAGGGGAATGGCGCTGATGTCGGTAAGTCCGAGCCTGGCGGCGAAATCGCGATAGTGTCCGACGATCTCATCGAAGCTGGCCTGCGAATAGCCGACCAGGTCCATCTTGTTGACCGCGAGCACGATGCGCGGGATGCCGATGAGGTGCACGAGGTAGCTGTGCCGGCGTGTCTGCACCAGCACGCCCTTCCGGGCATCGATCAGGATCACCGCCAGATCGGCGGTCGAGGCACCGGTCACCATGTTGCGCGTGTACTGCTCGTGGCCGGGGGTGTCGGCGACGATGAACTTGCGCCGCTCGGTCGAGAAGAAGCGGTAGGCGACATCGATGGTGATGCCCTGCTCGCGCTCGGCGGCAAGCCCATCGACCAGCAGCGCAAAATCGAGCTCCCCGCCGCGCGTGCCGACGCGGCGGGAGTCGGCCGCGAGCTGGGTCAGCTGGTCGTCGAAAATCAGCTTCGATTCGTACAGCAGCCGCCCGATGAGGGTCGACTTGCCATCATCCACCGAGCCGCAGGTGATGAAGCGCAGCAGGCTCTTGTGCTCCTGCACGTGGAGATAGGCGCCAATATCCCTGGCGATGAGCTCTGACTGGTGCGCCATCAGAAATACCCTTCCTGCTTCTTGCGTTCCATGGAGGCGGCGGCGTCGTGGTCGATCACCCGTCCCTGCCGCTCGGAGGTGCGCGTCAGCAGCATCTCCTGAATGATGGCCGGGAGCGTGTCGGCCTGGCTCTCGATGGCCCCGGTGAGGGGGTAGCAGCCGAGCGTGCGGAAACGCACCTTCCTCATCTGCGGCCGTTCATCCGGCCGCAGCGGCATGCGCTCATCATCCACCATGATCAGTGCGCCGTCGCGCTCGACCACGGGGCGCTCGGCGGCGAGATAGAGCGGCACGATCGGGATCTGCTCGAGGTAGACGTACTGCCACACATCGAGCTCGGTCCAGTTCGAGAGCGGGAACACCCGCAGGCTCTCCCCCGGACGCTTGCGCGCGTTGTAGAGCGCCCAGAGCTCCGGACGTTGCTGCTTCGGGTCCCAGCGGTGCTGGGCGGTGCGGAAGGAGAAGATGCGTTCCTTGGCGCGGCTCTTCTCTTCATCGCGCCGCGCGCCGCCGAAAGCGGCGTCGAAGCCGTACTGATCGAGCGCCTGCCGCAGTGCCTGGGTCTTCATGACATCGGTGTGCACCTGCGAGCCATGGGTGAAGGGGCCGATGCCGAGCCGCAGCCCCTCCTGGTTCACGTGCACCAGCAGCTGCATGCCGAGGCGCTTCGCCATGGCATCGCGGAACTCGTACATGGCGCGGAATTTCCAGGTGGTATCGACGTGCAGCAGCGGAAACGGGGGCACCGCCGGGTAGAAGGCCTTCATCGCCAGGTGGAGCATCACCGAGCTGTCCTTGCCGATCGAGTACAGCATCACCGGGTGCTCGCACTCCGCGACCACCTCGCGCAGGATGTGGATGCTTTCGGCCTCGAGCCGTTGCAGGTGTGTGAGTGTTGCAGGTGCGGCGCGGGCTGCCGGGATGTCACCCGGCGGGGCAGCTCGATTCATGCAGCGGAAGCTCCGGAGGCTTTGATTTCTCAGGTGTAACTTACCATCAACGCGCCCGGGCCTGCCGGAAGTCGAACTTTGCACCTGGCACTCGGGTCGAAATCTGCGCCGATGGGATCGGCAGCAGGGAAACTGCGACGAAGTAACTGGAGACCTCGCCCGGCGCATGGTCTACTGGCCGATGTGACTGCCGAAGCGCTGATCTGCCGCTGCGTGCAGGGGGCCGCCCTGACGATCCTGTGCGCCACCGCAGCAGCCCAGGAAGGCGCGCCGGCCCCGGCCTCGAGCAGCGTACCCGCGCCCGCCGCGGCATCGCCGGCAACGCCAGCGCCCCAGGCCCTGCCCACACCCGCCCAACAGCTCGAAGAGGTCATCGTCCAGACCACCGAGCCACGATATGTCGCCCCGACGCGGCGTGACCGGATCGGGCGCATCTGGGCGCCCGTGCTGATCGATGGCAAGGGACCCTACCGGATGGTTCTCGACACCGGAGCCAACCGCTCGGCCATCACGACGCGTGCAGCGCAGAGTCTCGGCGGCGCGCTCGCGGTCTCCAATACGGTGGTCACCGGCTTCACCGGCACGGCGGTCGTGCCCACTCTGCACGTGAGCAGCATGGAAGTCGGTGAGCTGCTCATCGGTCCCGCAGACCTGCCGGTGCTCTCGGACGTGTTCGGCGGCGCGCAGGGAGTGCTCGGCATCGAGGGACTCGCGAACAAGCGCATCTACGCGGATTTCAGCCACGACCGCCTGGAGATCACCCTGTCGCATGGCGAGCGTGCCTTACGCGACTTCGTGGTCGTGCCGCTCACGCAGACTTCCAGCGGGCTGCTCGTCGCCAACGTGCGCGTCGGTCGGGTGCGCGCGAAGGCGATCATCGATACCGGCGCCCAGGGAACCATCGGCAACCTCGCGCTGCGCCATGCACTGATGCGCGTTGCCCCGCGTAATGCGGCCACCGAGGAGATCATCGGCGTCACCCTCGATGTGCAGACGGGCGACAACCTGCCGGCCCCGGATATCGACTTCGGCGCGATGCAGGTCAAAGGCGCACACATCACCTTCGGCGACATGTACCTGTTCCAGCACTGGAAGCTCACCTCGGAGCCCTGCCTGACGCTCGGCATGGATCTGCTCGGATCCTTCGACGTGCTGGTGATCGATTACACCCGCCACGAGCTGCAGATCCGCTCGCGCCGGATGCCCGAGCTCCCGTACTCGCTGCTGCACTGAGCCGAGCCTGGGCGCCGGCAGGCAGCGCCCTGTCAGGAGACTTCGCGGCCGCCGGGCCCCATGCGTTGGAAACGCCGTCGCTCGTTCCACTGGTGGCGGGCATGGAGCCGCTCGGACTGATTGGCGGGCTCGGGCGGCAGCGCCTGCAGCGCACGCAGCGCTGCGGCGTGCGCGATCGCCACGGCGGGGTCGGTCTGCAGCAGCGCGCGATAATGCTCGAGAAACGCCTGCTCGCTTGCACCGCCGCCACCGGTGAGCAGCTCGCGCGCGTGAGCCCCGATGGCCGCGCTCTCGGTCGCCGGCAGGTCCTTGGCGTAGGCCAGCGCGTGATCGAGGTCGGCAATGAGCCGATAGAGCGGCTGCAGCCAGGCCCACTCCGGGCTGGTA
>JAFAVO010000086.1 GCA_019242385.1 Gammaproteobacteria bacterium
ACGCGCACGTTGCCACCGAGCAGTATCGACTGCGCCACCCACGGCATCTGCATGCGGCTCACCGCGAAGGAGGTCCAGATGCAGTCTGCCGGCAGGTAGTTCACCATCGCGAGCAGGTGGCCGACATCCGCCGGTACGCCGTAAGGAATTCCGGTACACAGCTGGATCATGGTCGGACCCGGGACCAGCCCTTCCTTGATCATCTGTTTCACGAACCAGAGATTGCCGGTGTCGAACACCTCGAGCTCCACCTTGACGCCGAGGTCGCGCAGAATGCCGGCGCCCTCCCGGCAGTAATCCGGAGTGGAGATGTAGGCGCGGTTGCCATCGCCGAAATTGAGCGTGCCGCAATCGAGCGTGGCGATCTCGGGGCGGTACGCGCCTTCTTCGCACAGCTCGATCACATGACGCATGCGCTCGCGCTGGGTGACGAAGTCGCTGCCGGGCGCCGGGGTGTCCTCCAGCCCGTGTTTTCCTATGCAGATGTATCCGCCCATGCCGCAGGTGAGATTGATGAGGACATCCACCTTGCTTTCGCGGATGCGCTTGACGACCTCGCGATAGTGGCGGGTGGCCATGCTGAAGGCGCCCGTCTCCGGGTCGCGGACGTGGATGTGGACGATCGACGCGCCGGCGCGCGCCGCCTCCACCGCGGAGGCCGCAATCTGCTCGGGCGTTATCGGACAGTGCGGACTCTTGGTAACCTTGGTGTCATCGCCGGTGATGGCGCAGGTGATGATGACGTCGGGGTTCATGGCGATCCTCGTCGCAGCGACGCGCACCGCGGGTTAATATTATCGCTGTAATAATATAAGTGCCTGCCGCGCCCGGCAAGCGACGGGCGCGACGCACCGCAGGAGAGTGGCATGAACACGAAGTTGCTGATCGGCGGCCGGCTGGTGACGGGCGAGGGCGGGGCGGACGCGGTGCTCGATGCCGCCTCCGGCGCGGAGATCGCCAGCGTACCGGCCGCGACGGTTGCGCAGGTGGAGCACGCGGTGCAGGCCGCGGAGGCAGCTTTCCCCGGCTGGGCGCGCACCGCGCCCAGGGAGCGCGCCGCGGCGCTGCTGCGCATCGCGGAGGCGATCGAGGCGGATGCCGATGGCTATGCGGCGCTCGAGTCGCGCAACACCGGCAAGCCGCTGGCCGCGGCACGCAACGACGAGATGCCCTCCATCGCGGATGTGTTCCGCTTCTTTGCCGGTGTGTGTCGCAGTCCCTCGGGACTCGCCGCGGGCGAGTACCTGCCCGGCCACACGAGCCTGATCCGCCGCGACCCGGTCGGGGTCGTCGGCTCGATCGCGCCGTGGAACTACCCGCTCATGATGGCGGCGTGGAAGATCGCGCCCGCCATTGCCGCGGGCAACACCCTGGTGCTCAAACCCTCCGAGCTGACGCCGCTCACGACGCTGAAGCTGGCGGCGAGCTTCGCGGAGCTGCTGCCGGCGGGTGTCGTCAACGTGATCTGCGGCCGTGGCGAGCCGGTGGGTACTGCGCTGGTGAGCCACGAGCGCGTACGCATGGTGTCGCTCACGGGCTCGGTGGCGACCGGGCAGAAAGTGCTCGCGGCCGCCGCCGGCAACCTCAAGCGCACGCACCTCGAGCTCGGGGGCAAGGCGCCGGTGATCGTCTTCGATGATGCCGATCTCGAGGCGGTGGTGGCGGGGGTGCGCACCTTTGGCTTCTACAACGCCGGTCAGGACTGCACCGCGGCGTGCCGCATGTACGCCGGCAAGCGCATTTACGAGCGTCTGGTATCCGATCTCACAGGCGCCGCCCGTAGCATCCGGGTCGGCTCGCAGCAGGAAGACGGTGTCGAGATGGGACCGCTCATCTCCCAAACCCAGCGGGAGCGGGTCGCCGCCATGGTCGCGCGCGCCGCGGCCACAGGCCATGCGCAGATCACCACCGGCGGCAAGGCGCGCAGTGGCGCCGGTTTCTTCTACGAGCCGACCGTGGTGGCCGGCGCCCGCCAGGACGATGAGATCGTGCAGCGCGAGGTGTTCGGACCGGTGGTGTCGGTGACGCCCTTCAGCGATGCCGAGGAGGCGGTCCGCTGGGCGAA
>JAFAVO010000243.1 GCA_019242385.1 Gammaproteobacteria bacterium
GGCTCCCCGCAGACCATCCGCTTCACCTGCGAAGAGGCCTGAAGGCCCGCGAGCGGTGCTTCAGGTCAGGCGCGCTTCGGTGGTGCTCAGCTCGGCGAGCAGCGCAGCCGGCAGTCGCTCGCCGTAGCGGCCGAGATACGCGCGCAGTTCGGCGATTTCCTGCCGCCACAGCGCCGGATCGATCGACAGCAGCGCGCCGAGCGACTGCGGCCCGAGATCGAGACCGCGCAGGTCCAGATCATGCGGGTGCGGCAGGTTTCCGATCGCGGATTCCTGCGCGCCCACGCGTCCCGCGCAGCGCTCGAGCATCCAGGCCAGCACCCGCAGGTTCTCGCCGTAGCCGGGCCAGAGATATCCACCATCCGCGTCGCGCCGGAACCAGTTGACGTGGTAGATGCGCGGCGGGCGCGCCAGGCGCGCACCGACATCGAGCCAGTGCTGCCAGTAATCGCCGAAGTTGTAACCGCAGAAGGGCTGCATGGCCATCGGGTCGCGCCGCGTGACGCCGACCTGTCCGACCGCCGCGGCGGTCGTCTCCGAAGCGAGCGAGGCACCGACCAGCACTCCGTGCTGCCAGTCGCGCGCCTCGTACACGAGGGGCGCGACCTCGCGTCGCCGCCCGCCGAACACCAGCGCCGAGATCGGTACGCCGCTCGGGTCCTCGGCATGCACCGAATAGCTCGGGTTGCGGCGCGCCGAGACCGTGAAGCGGGAGTTCGGGTGCGCGGCCGGCCCACGTGCCGGATCGTAGGGACGACCCTGCCAGTCGAGCACGGGGGTGCCGCTCGGCAGTCCTTCCCACCAGGGCTGGTCGTCGGCCGTGACCGCCACGTTGGTGAACAGTGTGTCGCGGCGAATCATCTCGTAGGCGTTGCGGTTGGTCTGCGGATTGGTGCCCGGCACGACGCCGAAGTAACCCGACTCGGGATTGATGGCCCACAGCCTTCCATCCGCTCCGGGATGCAGCCAGGCGATGTCGTCGCCGACCGTGAATACCCGCCAGCCGGGGAGCGAGGCCGGCGGAATCAACATGGCGAGATTGGTCTTGCCGCAGGCCGAGGGAAATGCGCAGGCGAGGTAGTGCGTCTCGCCGCGCGGATTCTGCAGCCCGACGATCAGCATGTGCTCGGCGAGCCAGCCTTCGCGGCGTGCCTGCCAGCTGGCGATGCGCAGCGCGTGGCACTTCTTGCCGAGCAGGGCGTTGCCACCGTACCCCGAGCCGTAGCTCTCGATGGCGAGCTCTTCGGGAAAGTGCATGATGAAACGCCGCTCGGGGTCGAGCTCACCGACCGAGTGCAGCCCGCGCACGAAGCGCCCCTCGCGCGCGATGCGCTCGAGCGCTGCGCGGCCGGCACGGGTCATGATCAGCATGTTGAGCACCACGTAGGCACTGTCGGTGATCTCGACTCCGCAGCGCGACAGCGGCGAAGCGAGCGGCCCCATGCAGTAGGGAATCACGTACAGGGTGCGCTCGCGCATGCAGCCGCGGAACAGCTCGCGCATGCGCGTATGCGCCTGCTGCGGGTCCATCCAGTGGTTGTTGGGACCCGCATCCTCGCGCGCGCGCGTGCAGATGTAGGTGAGGTGCTCCACGCGCGCCACATCGTTCGGCGCCGAGCGGTACAGATAGCAGTCGGGGAAGTGTGCGGGGTTGAGCTTCGTGAGCTGCGCCTGCTCGAGCAGCTGCGCGGTGATCTCGCGCATCTCGGCCTCGGTCCCCTCGCACCAGTAGACGGCGCGTGGCTGAGTGAGCTCGCGCACCGAGTCGACCCAGGAGCTCACCGCGGGGCTCAATTGCGGCAGGGGACGCAGCCGGTCTGCTGCAGTAGCCATCGCGCGTTCCTCTTTCTTGGTGCTTCGGTGAAACCTGTAATTATATCCCGAGCGGCGCTCATGCCCTGATAGAGTAAGCGCCGTCCGCGGCCCCCACCAGTTTGCCGGGAATTCATGCAGATATGCTGCTCGACATGCGCGCCGCGGAGGCGCGAGTATCAGGCGCAGCCTTAGCGGCAGGGTCTGCGCGTTATGTTGGATCTGGAGGACATATTCGGTCGTGACGGACCGCTTGCGCGGGCGCTGCCGGACTTCAAGATGCGGCGCGAGCAACTGCGCATGGCCCAGAGCGTGAGCGCCGCGTTGGCTACCCAGGAATCCCTGGTAGTCGAAGCGGGTACCGGCACGGGCAAGACCTTCGCTTACCTGATCCCGGCCCTGCTCTCGGGCGCGCGTATCCTGATCTCCACCGGCACGCGCACTCTCCAGGACCAGCTGTTCGCCAAGGATCTGCCGCTGGTGAGCGCGGCGCTTGGCCGGCCGGCGCGAGTCGCCCTGCTCAAGGGCCGTGCCAACTACCTGTGCCGCTATCGCCTCGATCGCCATGGCGCAGCGGTGGAGCAGCTGCCGCTGATGGAGGCAGGGGGCGCCAGGTCGCGGACGCTGCTCGCACGCATACAGCGCTGGGCGAGCATCACGCAGCGCGGCGACCTCGCGGAAGTGCGCGGCCTTTCCGATTCGCATCCGCTGTGGCCGCAGCTGACCTCGACACGCGAGAGCTGCCTCGGCGCGCGTTGCCCGGAGCTTGCACGCTGTCACGTGGTGGCCGCACGGCGCGAGGCTCTCGAGGCCGACATCGTGATCGTCAATCATCACCTGCTGCTCGCGGACCTGGCGCTGAAGGAGGATGGCTTCGGCGATCTGCTCGGCTGCGCAGACGCGGTAATCCTCGATGAGGCTCACCAGATTCCCGATCTCGCCACACAGTTCTTCGGCGCGCACGTGGCCAGCCGGCAGATCGAGTCGCTGCTCAAGGAGCTGCGCAGCGAGTTGGCGCAGGCCGCCCCGCATCCGCTCGCACATCAGGCCTGCGCCGCCGCGCTGTCGGGGAGCGAGGATGCGTTGCGGGCGCTCGGTGCGGCGTTGCCCGCAGCGGCCGGGCGCGTAGCCTGGATGGCAACGGGCCCGGCCCCCCGGGCACTCGAGTCGCTGATGGAGGCACTGGAGTCACTCGCCGCAACACTCGGCCCGCACGCCGAGCGGCCGGCGATCGCGCAGCTCGCCGAACGCGCGGCCGACATCGCCGCACGTCTCGCACGCATCGCCGATGTGGATGAGCTGGAGGGCGCGCGCACGCTCGAATGCGGCACGCGCGGCTTCGCCCTCAGCCTCATGCCGTTCGACATCTCCACACGCTTTCGCGCGCTGCTGTCATCGCGCCGTGGGTCGTGGATCTTCACTTCGGCGACGCTCTCGGTGGGGGAGGAATTCGCGCACTTCACGGGGCGCCTCGGATTGACGGAAGCGGCGACGCTGCGGATCGAGAGCCCCTTCGATCACGAGCGGCAGGCGCTGCTTTATCTGCCTGCGGGCTTGCCCGAGCCTGCCTCGCCGACGTACGTCGCGGCGGTCATCGACACGGCGCTGCCGCTCATCGAGGCGGCGCGCGGTGGCGCGTTCCTGCTGTTCACAAGCCATCGGGCGCTTGCCCAGGGTGCGGCGCTGCTGCGCACCCGCTTCGGTGCCGAGGCTCGCTACCGGCTGTTCATCCAGGGGGAGGCACCGCGCGAGCGGCTGTTGCAGGAATTTCGCGCCGACGGCAACGGTGTGTTGCTCGGTACCGCCAGCTTCTGGGAAGGCGTGGATGTGAAGGGCGAAGCTCTGCGGCTGGTCGTGATCGAGAAGCTGCCGTTTGCCCCGCCAGATGACCCGTTGGTGCGCGCGCGCATCGAGCACCTGACGGCCACCGGTGGCAACGCCTTCCGGGACTATCAGCTGCCCGAGGCCGCGCTCGCTCTCAAGCAGGGCGCAGGCCGGCTGATCCGCAGCGAGGAGGATTACGGTGTCGTGGTGATCTGCGATCCGCGCCTCTCGGGCCGGGCCTATGGCCGGGTGTTCCTCGCCGCGCTGCCACCCATGAGTGTGACTTCGGATGCAGCCGAGGCGCGCCGTTTCCTTGCGCGGCACTCGCCACGTGAACCGGCGGCGCGCGCCGCCACGGCACCGTGAGAATTCTGGCACTCGACACGGCAACCGAGATCTGCTCGGCGGCGTTGCTGCTCGATGAGCGGCTCCTGCAACGCGAACAGCGGCTCGAGCGCGGCCACGCCGCGGCCATTCTGCCCATGGTGGACACGCTGCTGCGCGAGGCCGGTGTCGGGCTGCGCTCGCTCGACGCCATCGCCTTCGGCCGCGGACCCGGCGCATTCACCGGCGTGAGGCTTGCAGCGAGTGTCACGCAGGGTCTCGCGTTCGGTGCCGCGCTTCCGGTCGTTCCAGTGTCGGATCTGCAGGCACTCGCGCAAAGGGCCATCGATGACGATGGTGCGATCGCGGGTGTGCTCGCGTGCGCGGATGCGCGTATGCACGAGGTGTACTGGGGTTGCTTCGAGCGCTCGGTCGAGGGCTTCGCGCGCGCCCACGGGGAGGAGCGGGTCGGCCCCCCGGCCGAGGTGAAGCTCCCCTCTCGCTGGATGCCGGCCGGATCCCCGGCCGCGGCCGCATCGTCAGCCTCCGCGGCGCTTGCAGGTGTCGGTTCGGGGTTCGCGGCCTACCCGGAGCTGCTCACCTCAGTGCCTCTCGACCTCCATCGGCCGGACCTCCTGCCGAGAGCTGCGGAAATTGCGCGCCTCGCGGTGCCGGAGGTGGCCGCAGGTCGCTTTCTTGCGCCCGAACAAGCCCTTCCGGTGTATTTGCGAGATGATGTCGCGCGGCCGCCGCCGTCCTCGTCATGAAACTGACACCGTTAGTAATTCTGTCATTTAACTGCAATACAGTGCCTCTCTAATACCCGCGCTCCTGCCAGGTGCAGGCCAGGACACGATGCCCGCGAAACAGGTTCTGATCGTCGAGGATGAGCGGCCGATACGCGAAATGATCGCTTTCGGGCTCAAACGCGCCGGTTTCGAGGTCCGCGAAGCGGAGGACTGCCGCAGCGCCCGCGCCGCGCTGGCCGACACCCGGCCCGATCTGGTGCTGGTCGACTGGATGCTGCCGGACATGAGCGGACTGGAGCTCACCCGAGCACTCAAGCGTGACCGCGAGACGCGTGAGCTACCCGTGATCATGCTCACCGCGCGTGCCGAGGAAGGCGACAAGGTGGCCGGACTCGAGGGCGGAGCGGACGATTACGTCACCAAGCCCTTCTCGCCGCGCGAGCTCCTCGCGCGCATCAACGCGGTGCTGCGTCGCGGCGGTGGCAACGGGGTCGATGAGCGCATCGAGTTCGAGGGCCTGATCCTCGACCAGGGCAGTCACCGGGTCATGGTGGGGGAGCGCACCGTGGCGCTCGGTCCGACCGAGTACCGGATGCTCGAGTTCTTCATGACCCATCCAGAGCGCGTATATACGCGCGATCAACTGCTCGACCGGATCTGGGGCGGCAACGTCTACGTCGAGGAGCGTACCATCGACGTGCACATCCGCCGCCTGCGCAAGGCACTCGAGGACTTCGGCTACGATCGGTTCGTGCAGACGGTGCGCGGCTCGGGTTATCGTTTCTCCGCGCGGACCATATAGCGAGAGGACGCGCCGCAGGATTAGGATCGCGGCCATATAGAAGAGGCGCCAGGAGCGATGGAACCCGCCACACAGGCATGGTGGTTCGCGGCGGGGCGCCTGCTCGGCACCGTGGTCATCGGCTGCGGCGCGGGCTGGTTGCTCGGCAACGTCTGGGGAGGCCTCGCCTGCGCGCTGGCCCTGCATCTCGCGTGGGTGCTGGCAAATCTTTTCCGTCTGGAGTGGTGGCTGCGGCATCGCAGTTACGCCGATCCTCCGGACGTCGGCGGGGTCTGGGGCGAGATCATCGCGCAGATCGTGCGGCTGCATCGACGCAAACGCTTCCACAAACAGCGCTTTGTGCAGCTCATGCGCCAGCTGCAGCGCTCCACCGCGGCGCTGCCCAATGGCGTCGTCATCCTCAACGCGCAGCGCGAGATCGTCTGGTTCAACCGCATGGCGGCGCGTCTGCTCAACCTGCGCCGCACCGCCGACCTCGGCATGCGCATCGAGCATCTGATGCGCGAGCCCGAGTTCGTGCGCTATCTGGGAGCGGGTGACTATTCGAACCCGGTGGTGATCCGCACCGCCAGCGGCGAGGACTGTTATCTGTCGATGCAGGTCGCTCCGTATGGCGATGGGCAGCTGTTGCTGTTGGTGAGCGATGTCTCGCGGCAGATGCGCCTCGAGGCGGTACGTCGCGATTTCGTCGCCAACGCCTCGCATGAGCTGCGCTCACCGCTCACGGTGATCTCCGGTTATCTCGAGACGCTCGCCCAGGACAGCGCGGTCGACGCGGACCTCCAGGGTCCGATCGCGGAAATGCGCCGCCAGGCCGAGCGCATGACCGCGATCATCCGCGACCTGCTCGAGCTCTCGCGGCTGGAGGAGAGCGATGAGCTGGTCGGCGGTGAGCCGATCGATATCGGCGCGCTCATGGCAGCGTTGCGCAAGGACGTGCTCGCGCGCCCGGTGCACCCGCGCGAGCTGCGCGTGCGCGTGGACTCCGCCGCGCAGCTGAACGGCGATGAGCCGGAGATCCATTCGGCGTTCTCCAATCTGGTCGAGAACGCGGCCAAGTACACCCCCGCGGAGGGCGCGCTCGAGATGCGCTGGTGGGTCGATGAGGATGGCGGCCACTTCTGCGTGACCGATACCGGCATGGGAATTCCACCCGAGCACATCCCGCGGCTCACCGAGCGGTTCTATCGAGTCGATGCCGGGCGCTCGCGCTCGACCGGTGGCTCGGGCCTCGGCCTCGCCATCGTCAAGCACGTGCTGCAGCGGCACGGGGCGACGCTCGAGGTACAGAGCGCGCTGGGCTCGGGCAGCACCTTCACCTGTCACTTCCCGGCGGAACGCATCCTGCTGGCGCGCCCTCACAGTGCGGCAACAGCTTAAGATTACGTCGCAACTTCCTAATCTGTCAGAAATACTTAGCTCCGCTGTCACGCAACCGACATACCCCCACGGAAGGCTAGGCGGGCCACTCCTGGCTCGAGAGAGGATGAGCTCTGCAATGGTGAGCGGCAGACCCAAGCGCGGGCGGATGACCGCGCGCACCCTGTTCCTTTCCGACATCCATCTCGGATTCCGCCACGCGCGCGCGCGGGAGCTCAACGAGTTCCTGCACGGCATCGATGCCGAATGCATCGTGCTGGTCGGCGACATCATCGATGCGCTGAGTCTCGCACGCCGGGCGTTCTGGACCAGCGCGCACACGCAGGTCGTGCGCACGCTGCTCGCACGCCAGCGCGCCGGCACGCGCCTGATCTACATTCCCGGCAATCACGATGAAAGCCTCGGCATGCTGGCGCCCATGCTGCGCGCGCAGCTCGAAGTGCATCGCGAGTGGGTGCATCGCACCGCGCGCGGTGAGCGGCTGCTGGTGCTGCACGGCGATCAGTTCGATGGCGCGATGGTCTGCCCGCGCTGGCTGACGGCACTCGGCGACCGCCTGCACGGCGCGACCTTGAGCGTCAACCACCAACTCAACAACCTGCGCCGCGCGCTCGGCCGCCCGTACTGGCCATTCACCGAATGGCTGAAGCTGAGCATCGGCACGAGCGTGCGCTACATCGAGCAGTTCGAGCAGCTCGCTGCCCGGCACGCTGCGCGCTTCGGTTATGATGGTGTGGTGTGCGGACACATACATCGCGCCAACCTGCGCAACATCGCCGGGACGCTGTACTGCAACACCGGTGACTGGGTGGAATCGTGCACCGCATTGATCGAGCGCCCGACGGGCACGCTCGAGCTGCTGCGCTGGCCGCGCGCGCTGGGCGCGCCGCTGCGCTCCGCCGCTGCCCCTTTGGCTGATGCGGCGTGAGGATCGCACTCGCAACCGATGCCTGGACGCCGCAAACCAACGGCGTGGTCACGACGCTCAAGGCGACCGCCGCGACCCTGACCCTGCTCGGGCACGAGGTGCACATCATCTCTCCGCAGGGACTCATGACCGTCGCCTGCCCGAGCTATCCGGAGATCCGACTGGCGCTCTCGCCCGGGCCGTACGTAGCGCGCGAATTGAAGGGCTTCAGGCCGCATGCCATTCATATCGCGACCGAAGGCCCGCTCGGGCTCGCGGTACGCCGCTACTGCCGGGCACGGCAAGTGCCGTTCACGACCTCCTACCACACGCGCTACCCGGAGTATCTGCGCGCGCGCTGGCCCATTGCTCTGCCGGTGAGCTACGCCTGGCTGCGGCGCTTCCACCGAGCGGCGGTGCGCACCTTCGTCAGCAGCGGCACGCTCCAGGCGCTGCTCGAGCGGCACGGCTTCGCCCACCTGCATCGCTGGCGACGTGGCGTCGACCTGCGCACCTTCCACCGCCGTGCGCCCCATCCGGAACTCGCGCACCTGCCGCGACCGATCATGGCCTGCGTCGGCCGTCTCGCCATCGAGAAGAACCTGGAGGCCTTTCTCTCGCTCGAGTTGCCGGGCACGAAACTCGTGATCGGCGACGGACCGCAGCGCGCGGCGCTGGTGCAGCGCTACCCGCAGGTCCGGTTCGCCGGCTACCGCTTCGGCGCGGAGCTCGCCGCGCTGCTCTCGGGGTCGGATGTGTTGGTGTTTCCGAGCCTGACCGACACCTTCGGGCTCGTCATGATCGAGGCGCTCGCCTGCGGAGTGCCGGTCGCGGCCTTCCCGGTGCCAGGTCCGCTCGATGTCATCGAGCCGGGCCTTACTGGGGTGCTGGATGAGGACCTGGCGCGCGCCATCCGCGCAGCGCTGCAACTCGACCCGCAGGCTTGTGTGCAGGCCGCAAGTCAGTTCAGCTGGCAGGCGGCCACCGAGCAGTTTCTCGCGGGGCTTGCGCCGATTCCGCTGCCATTGCGGGCGAGACTGGCCGTGAGCCGCAGTTCGGCTATGATCGCGCGCATGGCCGCGCGCCGGCAGCCGAGCGGTGCTGGGGACGCTAACTGATGGAAACCGCCGATCTCAGTCACCATATCTCGCGTCGCTTCAACGAGGACCTCGAGCGCGTTCGCGGCAAGGTGCTCGGCATGGGCGGCTTCGTCGAGCAGCAGCTGCAGAAGGCCATCACCGCGCTCGTGGAGGGCGACAGCTCCCTCGGTGAGCAGGTAGCGATGGACGACTACCAGGTGAACAACATGGAGGTGGCGATCGACGATGAGTGCTGCCGCATCCTCGCGACGCGGGCGCCCGCGGCGGGCGATCTGCGGGTCATCGTGGCCATCATCAAGACCATCACCGATCTCGAGCGCATCGGCGATGAAGGCGAGAAGATCGGCTACATCGCCTCGCGCCTCGCGACCATGGAGCGGCCGGCGGACAAGTACCGCGAGATCAAGCACCTCGGCCGGGTGGTCTCGGACATGGTGCATGCGGCACTCGATGCGTTCGCGCGCATGGACGTCGAGTCCGCGCTGCGTGTCGCCCGGCAGGACCGCCTGGTCGATGAGGAGTACGAGGCGATCCAGCGCCAGAGCATCACGTTCATGATGGAGGATCCGCGCACCATCCGTCGCGCGCTCGACGTCATGTGGGTGGTTCGCGCACTCGAGCGAATCGGGGATCACGCCAAGAACATCAGCGAATACGTCATCTACATGGTGCACGGCAAGGACATCCGCCACACCTCCCTGGATGACGTGGAACGCGACCTGCGCGGCAGTTCCCCGCTCGGCACCGGGCTGTAGATTTATAGCGCCGCGCCGGCGCTGCC
>JAFAVO010000319.1 GCA_019242385.1 Gammaproteobacteria bacterium
CGCAGCGCCGGCACCACGTTGCGGAAGTTGGCGAGCGGCTCACCCATGCCCATCAGCACCACGTTGGTCACGCGCCGCTCATGCCGCAGCCCCTCCTCACCCTCGTGAGCCCCCGCGTCCCCCCTCTCCTCCCGGCCCTTGGCGCGCTCGGCGCCCATCTCCGCCTCCTCGCGCTCGAGCTCGCGCGCGGCGAGCCATACCTGCCCGACGATCTCCGCGGTCGTGAGGTTGCGGTTGTAGCCCTGCTGCGCAGTGGAGCAGAAGCTGCAGTCGAGGGCGCAGCCGACCTGCGAGGAGATGCACAGAGTGCCCCGGTCGGGCTCGGGTATGAACACCATCTCGAAGGCCTGGCCCGCATCGGCGCTGAGCAGCCACTTGCGGCTGCCATCGGCCGAGCGCTGCATGCTCACGATCTGTGGTGTGCGCACCTCGGCAACCAGCGCCAGGTGCGCCCGGAAGTCCTTGGCGAGATCGCTCATGGCCTCGAAGGAGCCCGTGCCACGCTTGTAAATCCAGTTCATGAGCTGGCGCGCGCGGAAAGGCTGGCTGCCGAGCTGCGCCACGAAGTCGACGAGCGCCTCGCGGGGCAGGCCGAGCAGGTTCGTGCGTTCCGCGGTGCTCATGCGCTGCTCTTGCGGGCCTCAGCCGCGCGGGTAGAGCTCGGTGGTGCTGAAGAAATAGGCAATCTCGCGCGCTGCGGTGTCCGCGGCATCCGAGCCGTGCACGACGTTCTGCTCGATGCTGCTGGCCAGATCGGCGCGGATCGTGCCCGCGGCGGCTTTCTTGGGGTCGGTGGCACCCATGATCTCGCGGTTGCGCGCGATGGCGTTCTCCCCCTCCAGAACCTGCACCAGAATCGGACCGGAACTCATGTAACGCACGAGATCCCGGAAGAACGGACGTTCGCGGTGCACCGCATAGAAGCCCTCCGCCTCCCGCTGCGAGAGCTGCAGCATACGCGCGGCGATGATGGACAGACCTGCCTTCTCAAAACGGCGGTAGACCTCGCCGATCTGGCTGGCTTTGACGCCATCGGGCTTGACGATCGACAGGGTGCGCTCTAGCGCCATTCGCTTTGACCTTCTTGCTGATGCAGTGGAAGAAATTCCGGCGGCGGGCGGGGGCCCGGCACACGAACCCACGAAACTGCGCAGTTTACCTTGGCTGCGAAGGTCGGGGCAATTTAGCGCACCGATGGAAGTGCCGGTTTGCCAAGGCAATTTCTGCTCGAGCGCGGCGGGGGCCCGCAGGGCCGCGGCAGTGTCAGACCGAGAAGCTCTCCCCGCACCCGCACTCACCCTTGACGTTCGGGTTCTTGAAGCGGAAGGCCTCGTTCAGCCCCTGCTTCACGAAGTCGACGACCGTCCCATCGATCAGGGCGAGACTGTCGGCATCGACGAACACGCGCACCCCGCGGTCCTCGAAAATCGCATCGCCCGGCTGCGGGCCCTCGGCGTAATTGATGACGTATGCAAAGCCGGAACAGCCGGTCTTGCGCACTCCCAGCCGCAGCCCGGTGCCAAGACCGCGTGCCGCCAGGAACGTCTTGACCCGATTGGCCGCCGATTCGGTCAGTGAAATGCTCATCGGTCCCCGTATTCTAGCGCCTCACTCCAATGCGTGAGGCATGCGCGCAGGGCATCTTCGACCACCAGCAGGCGCCCGAGCTTCTCCGGCGGAACATGGTGCTCCTGCGCCCACGCATCCGGCGTCCCGGGAATCAGCCCCTGCCGTCTGCGGCCGCGCAGCGCCCCACAGAGCCACGCGGCCACCTGCATAGTATGGGGGCACGCGAACGCCTGAAAACGTGCCTCCTTCACAATGTCGCCGGCGATGAGCAGGTGGAAACGGACCCAGGTGTCCGCTCCTGGGCCGCCCGCCTCGCCACTCACGAGCGGGGCCGCGACCTCGTCGGCTTCAGGTGCGCGCGCTGGCGAGAGCGCCCGCAGCCGCGTGAGCGCCTCGGCGACCTCCGCCGCCGCGCGGTCCACATCGCTCTCGCCCGTGGGACGCCCGAGGCTGAAGCGCAGCGAGCTCTGCGCGAGCTGCGTATTGCGCCCGAGCGCTCGCAAGACATAGGAAGGCTCAGGCGATTCCGAGCTGCACGCCGAGCCCGTTGAGATCGCTAGGCCGCTCAGCGCCCCGACCAGGGCCTCCCCGTGCACCCCCTCGAAAGACACGTTCAGAATTCCAGGCACACGCGGTGCCGCCCCGCCATTGAGGTGCGTGCCGCCGAGCGCCTCCAGCTGCTGCCACAGCCGCTTGCGCAGCCGCTCGATGCGCGGACCTTCGACCGGCAGCTCGCGCGCGGCAACTTCGCAGGCGACGCCGAATCCGACGATCTGGTGCGTGGCCAAGGTGCCCGGCCGCAGGTTGCGCTCCTGCCCCCCACCGTAGATCAACGGCTGCAGCAGGCCGCGCGCGCCCTCGCGCACGTACAGTGCACCGATTCCCTTGGGTCCGTAGAGCTTGTGGGCGGTGAACGCTGCGAAATCGATGGGCAGATCGTGCAGCGCGAGCGGCACCTTGCCGACCGCCTGCGCGCAGTCGCAGTGGAAAGCGACGCCGCGCTCGCGGCACAGAGCGCCGATGGCCGCCACATCCTCGATGACCCCGGTCTCGTTGTTGGCATACATGAGCGCGGCGAGCACCGTATCGGGGCGCAGCGCGGCGGCGAACGCCTGCGGATCGATGCGGCCGCCGCCGGCCGGAGTCAGCCAGCTGACGCTGAAGCCCTCCTTCTCCAGGCGCCGGAACGGATCGAGGACGGATTTGTGCTCGGTGCGCGCGCTGATGAGGTGACGGCCGCCGCCGGCGCTGTTGCGCGCAGCGCCGAGAATCGCCAGGTTGTTCGACTCGGTGGCCCCCGAGGTAAAGACGATCTCGCGCGCATCCGCGCCAACCAGCGCCGCAACCTGCGCGCGCGCCTGCGCGATGCGGGCCGCCGCAGCCCGGCCGTAGAGGTGGGTCGAGGAGGGATTGCCGAAGTCTCCTTCGGAGGTGAGGCACTCGCTCATCGCGCGTGCGGCGTCCGGATCGACCGGCGTGGTCGCCGCATAATCGAGGTAGGTCGGGCTGGGCTTCAACGCGGCTCTCCACCCGCCGGACGCCGCCGGTTCTGCACCGCGGTGAGGATGCCGCGCAGGATGTTCACCTCGTTCTGATCCGGCTCGGCACGCTGCAGCAGCCGGCGGATCCGCGCCATCAGGTGCGTGCCGCTGTGCGTGCGGTCGCGAAAGTCGATCTGTTCGAGCACCTCGTGGAAATGGGCGTACAGGCGCTCGAGCTCCTCCGTGGTCGCAAGCGGCGCGGCGAGCGGCGCCGACACCGGCGCGGCCGCACCGCGTGCCCGATACAGCTCATACGCGACCAGCTGCACCGCCATAGCGAGATTGAGCGAGGCGTACGCCGGGCTCGCCGGGATGCGCACGAGCGCGTGAGCCATCTCCAGCTCATCGTTGCTCAGGCCGCTGCGTTCGGCACCGAAGACCACCGCGGCCGGTGCACGCGCGCATTCCGCTACCAGCCGTGCGGCGGCCTCGCGCACATCGAGGACGCGGAAGTACTGGTCGCGCTCGCGTGCCGTGGTGGCGAGCACGTAGCCACAGCCGGCGAGCGCCTGCCGGAGCGCCGGTACCACCCGCGCTGCGCGCAGCACATCGTCGGCGCCGGAAGCGCGCGCGCTCGCCTCCGCGTGCGGAAACTGCCGCGGGTTGACCAGTACCAGGCACGAGAGATCCATGTTCTTCATGGCCCGCGCCGCCGCGCCGATGTTGCCCGGATGCGATGGCGAGACCAGCACGATACGGATGTCAGGGGTTTGCATGATGCGCTCGCGCGATCTTAAGCCTGTCGGGCCGGCCGGCACAGCGCAGCGGGCGTTGCTATGATGCACGACCTCCATGCAGCCACTGCTCAACATTGCCGTGCGTGCCGCGCGCCGTGCCGGCGAGCTCATCGTTCGCAGCCTCAACCGCCTCGATTCCCTCGCCATCGCCACCAAGGGCCGCAACGACTTCGTCACCGAGGTCGATCGCGCGGCCGAGCAGGAGATCATCGCCAGCATCCGCCGCCACTACCCGCAGCATGCGTTCCTCGGAGAGGAAAGCGGCCGCAGTGGCGAGAACGACACGCTCTGGATCATCGATCCGCTCGATGGCACCACCAACTTCCTGCACGGCTTTCCGGTATTCGCCGTGTCGATCGCCTGTCAGGTCCGCGGTCGTCTCGAGCACGCCGTCATCTACGACCCGCTGCGCCAGGAGCTGTTCACCGCCAGCCGCGGTGCCGGTGCGCATCTGGATAACCATCGCATGCGCGTCAGCAAGGCGCGCACGCTCGAGGGTGCGCTCATCGCCACTGGTTTCCCCTACCGTGCCAACACGCGCTACCTCGATGCGTACCTCGCCATGCTGCGTGCGGTGACGCTGCAGGCCGCCGGCGTGCGCCGCCCCGGTGCCGCGGCACTCGACCTGGCCTATGTCGCGGCCGGGCGGGTCGATGCGTTCTGGGAGATCGGCCTCAGCGCCTGGGACACCGCGGCCGGAACGCTGCTGATCCAGGAAGCCGGCGGGCGCATCGGCACCCTGAGCGGCGCGGAATACCAGCAGGGCGGCCATGTCGTCGCGGGAACTCCCAAGGTCTACGCGGCGCTCATCGAGCTGCTGGCGCCGCACGTGCCGGAGGAGCTGCGCGCCTCCTGAGCATGTTGCTCCGGCGCGCGCCGGCACGGAGCGTTGCTCGCTTTCCCCAGGGTGCTTGTGTAGAGTCCTTGGCGCGCGAAATGCCGGGGGTGTTGTGCCGAGCCAGCTTCTTGCGACCAAATCCATTGCCGAGCTGCGCGAGCAGGAATCCTCCGGTAACGAGCTGCGACGCGCGCTGAATGCCACCCACCTGACACTGCTCGGCATCGGCGGCATCATCGGGACGGGCATCTTCGTGCTCACTGGCACCGCGGCGGCGAACCACGCCGGCCCGGCGCTGCCGCTCTCCTTCATCATCGCCGGGCTCGGCTGCACCTTCGCCGGGCTGTGCTACGCGGAGTTCAGCGCGATGATCCCGGTGACCGGCAGCGCCTACTCCTACTCTTATGCCACCCTCGGTGAGGCGGTCGCCTGGTTCATCGGCTGGAACCTGGTGCTCGAGTACCTGTTTGCGGTGGCGACGGTGTCGGTCGGCTGGTCCGGATATGCGGTGAGTCTGCTGCAGATGATGGACATCCACATCCCCGCTCAGCTCTCGAATGCGCCATTCGGCACACCGCTCGGCAAGGAAACCTTCGAGATCGTGCGCACCGGCGCGATCATCAACGTGCCCGCCATACTGATCGTCGCGGTCATCGCCACCATCTGCTACATCGGCATCAAGCAGTCGGCGTGGTTCAACTCCGTGGTCGTCGCCATCAAGGTGACGGTCATCGTGCTGTTCATCGTCGTCGGCCTGGGCTACATCGACACCAGCAACTGGCAGCCATTCATCCCACCCAACACCGGGCAGACCGGCGTCTTCGGCTGGAGCGGCGTGATGGCCGCCTCCGGGGTGATCTTTTTCGCCTACATAGGCTTCGATGCCGTCTCGACCGCCGCCCAGGAGACGCGCAACCCTCAGCGCGACATGCCGATCGGCATCCTCGCGAGCCTGGTGATCTGTACGATCCTGTACGTGATCGTCTCCGCGGTGCTCACCGGGATGGTGAATTACCGCGACCTCGACGTCGCCGCTCCTGTCGCCCTGGCGCTCGACCGGCACCACGCGCCTTACTGGATCGGGTTCGCGGTGAAGATCGGCGCTGTGTGTGGCATGACCTCCGTGATGCTGGTGATGACCATCGCCCAGGCACGTATCTTCTTCGCGATGGCGCGCGATGGCCTGCTGCCGCCGTTCTTCGGCCGCGTGCACCCGCGCTTTCGCACGCCATCGACCGGCACGGCAATTACCGGCTTCTTCGCCGCGCTCATCGGCGGACTGCTTCCGGTCAAGATCCTCGGCGAGCTCGTCTCGATCGGGACGCTCGCCGCCTTCGTCACGGTGTGCCTCGGGGTGCTCATCCTGCGCCGCACGCGACCCGATCTGCCGCGGCCGTTTCGCACGCCCTGGCCGCGGTTCGTGTGCATCGCCGGTGCGGTCGTCTGCGGTGCCATGATGGTCTCGCTCGGGCCCGCGACCTGGCTGCGACTGCTGATCTGGACCGCGATCGGGGTGGTGATCTACCTGGTGTACGGTTACCAGCACAGCACCCTGCGCAAGAGCATGAATGGCGCGCCAGCCGCGGCCACATCGCCGCGCGGCGCCTAGCTGATCTCGCGCCGGTTGCGCGGCTGCGCCTGGGGTGACGCCGCGCGGGGCCGCAGCCGCATGTTGATCAGCTCCACACCGAAGGCGAACGCCATGGCGAAATACAGGTAGCCCTTCGGGATCTCGAAGTGCAGGCCCTCGCCCACCAGGGCGACGCCGATCAGCAGCAGGAACGAGAGCGCCAGCATCTTGATGGTGGGATGACGGGCGATGAAGGCGCCAATGGAGCGCGACACCCACATCATGACCAGGATCGCCACCACGATGGCCGCCACCATCACCGCGACCTCGCGCACCAGTCCGATGGCGGTGAACACCGAGTCGAGCGAGAACACGATGTCGATCACTGCGATCTGCGCCACCACCGCGCCGAAGCTGCTGCCGGCACGCTCGGGCTGCGCCCCCTCGGCGTGACCCTCGAGTGTGCGGTGGATCTCGAGCACGCTCTTGCCTAGCAGGAAGAGTCCGCCGGCGAGCAGCACCAGATCGCGCGCAGAGAAGCTGCGCCCGGCGATCTGCAGCCAGGGATGCGTCAGGTGCGTGAGCCAGACCACCGACAACAGCAGCGCGATGCGGGTCAGCATCGCAAGCGTCAGCCCGGTAACTCGTGCCGCGGAGCGCTGCGCCTGCGGCAGGCGCTCAACCAGGATCGAGAGGAAGATGATGTTGTCGATGCCGAGGACGATCTCGAGCAGCGACAGCGCGAGGAAAGCCAGCCAGAGATGCGGATCGGCGATCAGGGCACGGGCTCGCCGTCAGGGCAGATGGTCGAGCGCCGCCTTCTTCACCGAGGGGAACACGTGCTCGGCGGTGAGACCGAAGTCGAGCGCGATGGCACTGGAGATGTAGATCGAGGAGTAGGTGCCGGCGATGATGCCGATCAGCAGTGCCGCCGAGAAGCCGCGCAGCACCGGGCCGCCGAGAAACAGCAGCGCCACCACCACGATCGAGGTCACCACCTTGGTCATGATGGTGCGCGACAGGGTCTGGTTGATCGACTGATCCAGTATCACGTCCGAGGGCGAGCGCCGATTGCTCTCGAAACGCTCGCGGATGCGATCGAACACCACCACCGTGTCATTCAGCGAGTAGCCGATGACGGCGAGGATCGCCGCCACCACCGCCAGGTCGAAGGACATCTGCGTGAGTGAGAAAAAGCCGATCACCAGTATCGGGTCGTGCAGCACCGCAAAGATGGCCCCGAGCGACAGCCGCCAGGTGTGGAAGCGGAACGCGATGTAGAGAAATATCCCGAGCAGCGTGAAGAACAGCGCCCACATGGCGCTTACCTTGAGCTCGTTGCCGACCTGTGGACCCACCACATCGAGTTGCGTCACCTGCGCACCGGCATCGACCGTGTGCAGGGCGGTCTCCAGACGGGTGCGCACCTCCCCCGGAGTCTGCTGCGGGTCGGGCGGCAGGCGGATGTCGATGTCGCGCGAGGAGCCGAAGCTCTGCACCTGCGGCTCGCGGAAACCCGCGGTGCTGAGCGCGCTGCGCACCGCATCGACGTTGGCGGCCTGCGGGAAGCTCACCTCGGCGCTGACACCGCCGGTGAAATCGATGCCGAGATTCAAGCCGCGGGTGAAGAACGAGCCGAGCGACACGACCATCAGGATGGCGGAAAGGGTGTACCACACCTTGCGCGTGGCCATGAACGGGAAGTTGGTCTGATGGCTGAAGAATTCCACTTGGATTCCTTTGTCGCCGCCGCTGGCGCTCAGATCGAGAGGCGCGCCACCTTGCGCTGGCCGCCGTACATGAGCGTGAGCAGCGCCCGGCTGCCCATGAGCGAGGTGAACATGGAGGTGAGGATGCCGAGCGTCAGCACGATGGCGAAGCCGCGGATCGGGCCGGTGCCGAGCACCCACAACACCACCCCGGCGATCAGCGTGGTGATGTTCGAATCGGTGATGGCCGAGAGTGCCTTGTCGAAGCCGGCGCGGATCGCCGCCTGCGGCGTCACGCCCTTGCGCAGCTCCTCGCGAATGCGTTCGTAGATCAGCACGTTCGCATCCACCGCCATGCCGACGGTGAGGATGATGCCGGCAATGCCGGGCAGCGACAGCGAAGCGCGCATCATCGACAGCAGCGCGGTCAGCAGCACCACGTTGGCGAGCAGCACGAGGTCCGCCACCAGGCCGAAGGTCTTGTAGTAGATCCACATGAACAGGAACACCCCGGCCATGCCGACGATCAGCGCGGTCACACCCTTGTCGATGTTGTCGCGCCCGAGGCTCGGGCCGATGGCACGCTCCTCGATCGGAAAGAGCGGCGCGGCCAGCGACCCGGACTTGAGCAGCAGCGCCAGCTCGCGCGCCTCGCCCGCCTGCAGTCCGGTGATCTGGAAGTTGTTGCTGAATACCCCGCGAATGGTCGCCGAGTTGATCACCTGCTCGTCGGTCACCTCGCGGCTGACCTTCTTGCCGTTGACCTCGGTGGTCTCCCGGCGCTTCTCGATCAACACGACCGCCATGCGCCGGTTGAGGTTGGCGCGGGTCGTGCGCAGCATGGCATCGCCGGCGCGGGCATCGAGCCGGATGTTGACCGCGGGACCTTCCTGCGACTGCCCGCTCGTGGCATTGGTGAGCTGGTCGCCGGTGGCGATGACCTCGCGCTTCAGCAATATCGGCCGGCCGATGCGCGTATGGGTGTAGAGCTTGGAGCCGAGCGGCACGCGTCCGGTCTGCTGCGCCTCGTAGGCGTTGTGGTCCATGTCCTCGAGGCGGAACTCGAGGGTCGCGACGCGGCCGAGGATGTCCTTGACCTCCGCGGAGTTCTGTACGCCCGGCAGCTGCACGTTGATGCGATCGACGCCCTGGCGCTGCACGATGGGCTCGGAGACGCCGAGGCCGTTGACGCGGTTGCGCAGCGTCGTCATGTTCTGCTCGAGCGCATAGTCGCGCCGCTCGCGGATCTGCGCGCTGGTCATGCTGGCGATGATGGCCGAGCCGCTCGGCAGACTCTGGGTAGTGAGCGCGAGCCCCTGCAGGGGCGTGGCGAGCGCGCTACGCGCCGCATTGACGTCCGCTTCCGGGGGCAGGACCACGTGCACGGAATCGGGACCGGCGCTGGCGCTGGCCACGACCGTCACATCCTTCACCGGGACGTGGGCCGCGGCGAGCGCACGGCGCGCATCCTGCGCGTAGCCATCGAGCGCCTGGGCGACGGCGGCGTTGACGTCCACCTGGTAGAGCAGGTACAGCCCGCCACGCAGATCGAGTCCGAGTGGCATGGGGCGCAGACCGAGCGCGCGCAGCAGCGCCGGCGTGCGCGGCGCGAACGACAGCGCGGTGCGGTAGGTGTCGGCGAACTGTGCATTGACCGCATCGCGCGCCGCCAGCTGGTCCTGCACGCTGGTGAAGCGCACCATCAGCCGTCCGCTGTCGATGTAGCTGCGGCCGAAGTGCACGCCGTGCTGGGTGAGGAAGGTCTCGAGCGCACGCTGTGCCTCGACGTTGACCGCGGTGTGGTCCTTGCGCTCCACCTGCAGCGCCGGGTCCTCACCGAACACGTTGGGCAGCGCGAACAGCAGCGCCAGCAGCAGCACCACGGCAACCAGCAGATACTTCCAGCGGGGATATTCCAGCATCGTCAGGCGCTCTTCAGCGTCCCCTTCGGCATGAGCTGCGTAACCTGCACCTTCTGTACCTTGACGCGCACGCCCTCGGCGACCTCGAGCGTCACGAAGGTGTCGCCTACCTCGGTGATGCGTCCGAGCAGCCCACCGCTGGTCACCACCTCATCGCCGGCGCTGAGTTTGGACACCAGCGTCTGGTGCTCCTTGGCACGACGCTGCTGCGGACGAATCAGCATGAAGTAGAACAGCGCGATAAACGCCGCCATCAACAGGGCGAACTGGAACTGCCCGCCACCAGCGCCGGGCGCCGCCTGCGCCCAGGCATCCGTGATCAATCCATTCATGTCTGTAGTCCAGGAAGCGAAAAGGGCGGCATTATGCCACTCTGCGGCGCGAGCTCACGTTTAAGTTCAACATGGGCGCCGGGAGCGAACTCGAACCCCCATCCCGAAGTCCAAGCTTAACGAATCCGCACAGCTTGCTGCCACGTCGGCGCGTACGACGCTCGGGTTGGATGCGCCGCGCCAGGAAAACCCGCTGCGCTCGTGGCCCAGGGACTCCTGTGGTATCAACGAGCCGCGAGCCGATGGCGATACGCTGCGCGCCGGTAGCCCTGCGCAGTGCCCAGTCCGCGCCGCTTTGAGGAGCGTCTTATGGCAGCATGGATGCGGCCCCGGCTATCCATGTCGATATCCCGCGGCTCCATGACAGGTGAACTGATGGCCGCACCGCCCGCGAGGCCCACCCCCGCGATCGACCCCCTCTACGGCTCGCTGGCCGGCGGCCACGAGTGCAGCGTGAATATCGCTACCTGCTGGTGACCACCCCGTGGGACCCGCGCAAGATCGGCGTTCCTTACACCGTGGTGGCGCAGAATGACGTCGGCGCGCTGTTGGAGGTGCGTTAGTCCGGGGCAGCCGGTGCGCGCGCCGCCAGGAACTCGCGCGACCAGGCGAGCAGGCGCCCCGCGGCGATCGCTGCGCGCAGCGCGCGCATCAGCCCGAGGTAGAAATGCAGGTTGTGGATGGTGTTGAGCCGCGCTCCGAGAATCTCGTTGCAGCGATCGAGGTGGCGCAGGTAGGCGCGGCTGAAGTGCCGGCAGGTGTAGCAGTCGCAGACGGCATCCACCGGCGCGCGATCGGCGGCGTGGGTGCTGTTGCGGATGTTGATCACGCCGCTGGCGGTGAACAGATGCCCGTTGCGGGCGTGCCGTGTGGGCATGACGCAATCGAACATGTCGATGCCCCGCAGCACCGCCGCCACGATATCCTCGGGCCGCCCCACGCCCATCAGGTAGCGCGGCCGCTCGGCGGGCATGTGCGGGACCAGCGTCTCCAGGACCGCGAGCCGCTCCTCCTCCGCCTCACCGACCGCGAGTCCGCCGACCGCGAGGCCCGGCCACGGCAGCCGCAGCAGCTTCTCCAGCGAGGCGATGCGCAGGGCGAGGTGCATCCCGCCCTGCACGATGCCGAACAGCCCACCGGGCGGGACGGCATCGGCCGCGCGGTAATAGTGCGCGTGGCTGCGCTCGGCCCAGCGCATGGAGCGCTCCATGGAAGCGCGCGCCTGCGCTTCCGTGGCCGGGTAAGGCGTGCAGTCATCGAGGGCCATGGCGATGTCCGAGCGCAGGGCGAGCTGCACCTCCATGGAGTCTTCCGGTGTGAGGCGCACCTCACGACCGTCGATCGGCGAGCGGAAGCGCACTCCCTCCTCGCTTATACGCCGCAGGGTGCGCAGGCTGTACACCTGAAACCCGCCCGAGTCCGTGAGCAGCGGATGCCTCCAGTGCATGAAACCGTGCAGCCCACCGTGCGCCGCGATGATCGCAGGTCCCGGCCGCAGCATGAGGTGGAAGGTGTTGCCGAGGATGATCTGCGCGCCGAGCCCCTCGAGCTCCTCCGGACTCATGGCCTTCACCGTGCCGTAGGTCCCCACGGGCATGAAGGCCGGCGTGTCGACCACCCCGTGCGCTGTGACCAGAGTCCCGACGCGCGCAGCGCCATCGCGCGCACGCACGGTGAATGTCGGGCTCAAGTGTCGTCCCCGCGCGCGAGCAGCATCGCATCGCCGTAGCTGAAGAAGCGGTAGTGGCTGCGCACGGCATGCGCGTAGCCTTCCAGGACCGCTTGACGCCCGGCGAAGGCACACACCAGCATCAGCAAGGTGGACTCGGGCAGATGGAAGTTGGTGAGCAGCAGGTCACACACACGAAACTGGAACCCCGGGGTGATGAAGAGCCGGGTCTCCCCGTGCCAGGGGCTGAGCGCCGCCGCCTGCGCCTGCGTCTCGTCCGCGCCACCCGCGAGCGCCGCTGACTCGAGCGCGCGCGCGACCGTCGTCCCCACCGCCACCACGCGCCCACCCGCTGCGCGCGTGGCGGCGATGGCGGCGCAGGCTGACGCCCCGACCACGGCGCGCTCGGGGTGCAGCACGTGTGCGCGCACATC
>JAFAVO010000038.1 GCA_019242385.1 Gammaproteobacteria bacterium
AGAATGAAGGCGATGACCTGGCTGCGCGTGAGCGCGGACATGCACGAGCCGATGGCGAGGAACCCGCCACCGAGCATGAGACTGCCGAGATAGGCGGCGATGATCGCGCCGTTGTCGGGCGGGCCGAGGAAATTCACGGTGATCCACAGCGGAAAGGTCAGCGCCAGCGCGAAGGCAGTGAAGATCCACGCGGCGAAGAACTTGCCAAGCACCGCCTCGCGCAGCGTCACCGGCTGGGTCATCAGCAGCTCGATGCTGCCGGAATTGCGCTCCTCGGCCCACAGCTTCATCGAGAGCGCCGGGATCAGGAACAGGTACAGCCAGGGGAGAAAGGCGAAGAAGGACTCGAGATCGGCCTGGCCGCGCTCGTAGAAGGCGCCGAGGTAGAAGGCAAACCAGTTGCCGAGCAACAGGAAGATGACGATGAATACGTACGCGAGCGGGGTGGCGAAGTAGCTCGCCAGCTCGCGGCGCATGATGATGCCCACGTTGCGCATGCTGCGGTCCGGCCTCAGGAAGTAATGGTGCGGAACACTTCGTCGAGCCGCCCGGACTCGAGATGCAGTTCCTTGAGCTTCAGTCCGCTACGCGCCGCGAGCTCCGACAGCGCCGGCAGGATCGGGGTGCCGGCTTTCGGCAGTGCGGTGAGACGTGCATCGCGCTCGCTCACCTCCACCTGGGCGACCGCCGGCAGCGCTTCGACCGCGGCGCGCGCGGCCGGCAACTGCGCCGGCTGCTCGAGCTGCATGGAGACGGCGTTGTGGTAGCGCGAGCGCGCGGCGAGGCCCGCCGGGGTGTCATCGGCGACGATGCGGCCCTGGGAGATGATGATCGCCCGCGTGCATACCGCATCGACCTCCTCGAGGATGTGCGTGGAGATGACGATGATCTTGTCGCGCGCCATGTCATTGATGAGTGTGCGCACCTCGTGCTTCTGGTTCGGATCGAGGCCGTCGGTCGGCTCATCGAGGATGAGCACGGGCGGATCGTGCATGATCGCCTGCGCGAGTCCCACGCGGCGGCGGAACCCCTTGGAGAGGGTCTCGATGCTCTGCTCGAGGACTCCCTCGAGCTGCAGGTGGCCGATGACGTGGCTGAGCCGCGCCGCGCGCCGCGCACCTTCGAGCCCGCGCAGGTCAGCGATGAAGGCGAGGAAGCGCCGCACGGTCATCTCGCCGTAGCTCGGGGCGCCTTCCGGCAGGTAGCCGAGGGCGGCCTTCGCGGCGAGTGGAGCGGTCTCGACGTCATGTCCGCAGATGCTCGCGGTGCCGGCAGTCGGGGTGACGAAGCCCGCCAGCATGCGCATGGTGGTGGTCTTGCCGGCGCCGTTGGGGCCGAGGAACCCCAGCACTTCGCCCGGGCCGACCTGGAAGGTCACGTCTTCGACCGCCGTGAGCGTGCCGTAGTGTTTGGTGAGGTGTTCGGTCTTGATCATGAGCGTTTGCGGTCTTTAGTGGGCTCTGCGGCGGAAAGTTCCCGCCCGGCTCAAAGGGCGCGATTGTGAACGTGAGGCACGGGCCTTTTCAACTTCGGCGCTTGCCGTGGTGCCGCTAGGGGTTTCTACCGCTGCCTCATGGACTTACAAATCATTTGGCACACCGAGTCGAGCCCTCGGGACCACCCCGGGTGTCACCGAGCCGCCTGCGCACTGCACGTGCGCGCGCGCGAGGCCCGGGTCGAGGGCGGCGGCAACTGGCTCACGCTCCCCGACGGGCGCACTTTCGGCCGCAGCCGCTTCGGTGATCGACTGCTGTGCGATGCCTGCGCGACGCAGCGCGGGCCGGTGCGCCTCGATGCGGGCGCCGCTTACGCAGCGAAGCGGTGCCGCGCGCGCCAGTAAAGAATACAGAGCGCCCCGCCCAGCAATCCGCCCAGATGAGCGAAGTGGGCAACCCCCTGTCCGCGGCCGGTGACTCCGTAGAAGAGCTCGATCAGCGCGTAGCCGGTGACGAAGAGCCAGGCGGGTATCGGGATGGGGATGGGGATGATGAACAGGCGCTGGCGGGGGAAATACCAGGCGAATGCGAGCAGCACACCGAATATGCCGCCCGAGGCGCCGATGGTCTCCTCCTGCACGCCGCCGGCCTGTTGGACCGCGAGTTGTGTCAGCCCCGCGGCGACGATGCACACGAGGTAGTAGATCACGAAGCGCCGCGGCCCCCAGTAGGACTCGAGCGAGCGGCCGAACATGAAGAGCGCAAACATGTTGAAGAAGATGTGCGCGGGGCTCGTGGGGTCGTGCAGGAAGCCATAGGTGATCAGCTGCCACGGCTGGAAGAGCGGCGTGTGCAGCGGCCAGAGCGCAAACAAGCCGAGGATGATTCTCGGGTTGAGCAGCTCCAGCAGGTACACCCCGACATTGATCAGGATCAGTGTGCGGGTGGCGCGCGGCATGGAGAACATGCCGCCATCTTACCGGTGTCAAATTGACCGCTGCAGGAAAACCAGATCGAGCCAACGGCCGAACTTGTATCCGACTTCGGTCAGCCGTCCAGCCTGAGTGAATCCGAGACGCTCGTGCAGGTGGATCGAGGCGGCGTTGTCGCCATCGACGCCGGCGACCATCACGTGCTTGCCGAGGGTGCGCGCCCGCTCGATGAGTGCGAGCAGCAGCCCTGTGCCGATGCCTCGGCCGCGGGCATCGGCGCGCACGTGCAGCGTGTGCTCGACGGTAAACCGATAGCCCGGCCATGCCCGGAACTCACCGAAGCTGCCAAAGCCGGCAACGCCCTGGGGGTCCTCGGCGATGAGCACCGGGTAGCCCTGGGCGCTGCGCGTACGCCACCACTCGCGCCGCTCATCGAGCGTGACCGGGGTGGTCGTGAACGTCGCGGTCGAGGTGGCGATCACCTCGTTGTAGATCGCGACGAGTCCTTCGAGGTCGCACTCCGTGGCGTCACGTATGGTCAATGCTTCACGCCGCGCGCAGCGACTCGCGCAGGAACTGCACGAGCGGCGCGCTCGTGCTGTGGGCGACGTTGAAGCGCAGCCACTGTCGGCAGCCCTCCTCGGGTGAGAAGAGGCTGCCGCGGGCGAGCAGGATGGAGCGCTCGCGCGCGCGCCGCACGAGCTCATCCACCGGGGCCTCATCGGGCACCCGGCCCCACAGGAACATGCCTTCGCCGGGCTCCGCCGCGAACTCCACCCCAGCGGATTCGAGCGCGGCACGGGCATCGCGGCGCATGCGCGCGAGCCGCGTGCGTACCTGCTCGACGTGGCGCTTGTAACGACCGCCGGAGAGCACCTCCGATACGTAGCACTCGAGCAGGGTCGAGCCCGAGAGCACCGAGAGCACCTTGCGCTCGATCAGCCGCTGCACCAGCGTCAGGTCCGCGGCGACGAACCCGACCCGCAGCGCAGGCCCGATGAGCTTGGTGTAGCTGCCGACGTAGATGACGTGCCGCAGGCCATCGATCTGCGCAAGCCGCACGGCCGGGCCCTCGTACAGGTCGCCGTACACATCATCCTCGACCACCGCGAAGCCATACTGCTCGGCGAGCGAGAGGATGCGGTGGCAGTGGGCGGGCTCGGCGCTCGAGCCGGTCGGGTTGTGCACCAGGGTCTGCATGAAGAAGGCGCGCGGCCGATGCGCGCGGCAGGCGGCCTCGAGCGCCTCGAGATCGGGGCCATCGGCATCGCGCGGCACACCGATCAGGCGCACGTGATGAGCGCGCAGCTGCTCGAAGAGCACGAAGTAGCCGGGATCCTCGACGAGCACCGTGTCGCCGGGCGAAAGCAGGATGCGCGCCAGCAGGTCGAAGGCCTGGCTCGCCCCGTAGGTGGTGACGATGTTGGCGGCACTCGCGGCGATGCCGTGCTGCAGCAGCCGCGTGGCGATCTGCTCGCGCAGCTCGGTCAGCCCCTGCGGGGGGCAGGGCAGGAAGGCGTGCGAGCGCCGGCCGCGGGCGAGACGTGTCAGTACTGCCGCCGGGGTCGTTTCCAGCAGCCAGTTCTCCGGCAGGAACCCCGAGCCGGCCGCCACGATGTCGGCGGAGTTGGCGAGACACAGCCGCGCGAGCGCCATGGCATCCGAGCCCGGGTCATGGAGCGCCTCGATCGCCACGAGCGGCGCCGAGAGGCGGCGCGGAGTGACGAAGAAGCCGCGTCCGGCGCGCGACTCGATCACCCCGCGCGCGACCAGCCGGTCGTAGGCATCGACCACCGTGAAGGGGCTTGCGCTCACCTGGCGCGCGAGCTTGCGGATCGAGGGCAACCGTGTGCCCGGACTCAGCTGCCCGTGACGGATGAGTTGGGTGACGCGCTCGCAGATCTGATCGACGAGCGGTACCTCGGAATTGCGGCTGAGCTCGAACATCCGTGCCTCGCGGAGCGCTGCCCGAGCGGCGGCGCTATCTCACCATCATGACCGCGGTAATGCCGAGCGCAAGCGCCATGGAGACATTGAACGCGAGACGCCCGCGTGGTGCGGCGATGACGTGCCTGAGAGAGGTGCCAAATACTGCCCACACCATCATGCACGGCACCCCGATCCCTTCCATGACGCCAGCCATGTAGGCCCCGCTCAGCAGGGGTGCGAGGTCGTGCGGCAAAAACAGGGTCGCGGCGGTGATGGTCATGACCCATGCCTTCGGGTTCAGGAACTGAAACAGCGCCGCCTGCGCGAAGCTCACCGGGTGATGGGCCTCGCGCGAGCCCGCATCGCCAGCGCCGAGCATCTGCCAGCCGAGGTACACGAGGTACGCGGCTCCCACCCAGGCGAGCGTGCTCTGCAACGCGGGCCAGCGGGTAAAGAGCGCGGACAGACCTGCGCACACGGCGAGCAGTTGCACGACGAAGCCGCAGCCGATGCCGAGGATGTGCGGAAGGGTGCGGCGGAAGCCGAAGCGCGCGCCCGAAGCCGTCAGCATCACGTTGTTGGGTCCTGGCGTGATCGACATGACGAACGTGTAGGTGGCGAAAGGCAGCGGATCGACCATGGGCGGCTCTTGGCGGGCGAGTGGTGACCGGTGACAAGGGTGCGGGCGGGGCCGGCTGCGCGGCAGATACAGTCGCGCCGCGCGTGAGCGCACTGTACGGGGAGGCAACCGATACAGCGCGGCCTCGAGGTGCTGTCTTACATATGGAGGCTCGGCTGCGCGTCGAGGTTCGGCTGCGCGTGGAGGTTCGGCTGCGCGTGGAGGTTCGGCCGCGCGTCGAGGCTCGGCTGCGCGTCGAGGTTCGGCCGGGCGCGCTGTTGCTGCCAGTGCTCGCGGCAGAACCGCGCGAGCATGGCAGGGGGATGACGAGTGGCATCGAGTGCCAGGTCGCACGGCTTCAAGGGGCCGTAGAGCGCAGGCTCCGAGGCACGAAAGAGCGCCACGGTCGGCACCGCGGTCGAGCTCGCGAGGTGCATGGGCCCGGTGTCGGCAGAGACGAACATGCACAGCTCGCCCATCACTGCGGCCAGAAGGCGCGGTCGTGACACATGCAGCGCGACGCCCTGCGGATCGATGGGAGCGGTGTCGGGTGCTGGCAGGAACTCCACCGGCACCGCCTCCGGCGCGAGCTGCAGGAACGCCGTCCAGAATTTGCGCCAGTACTCCCGCTCGAGCCTCTTCGCTCCGGTGGCATAGGCGAAGAAGCC
>JAFAVO010000075.1 GCA_019242385.1 Gammaproteobacteria bacterium
GCGCCTGGTGATGGATCCGGAGAGCTTCGGACTCGCGTTTAGCCGGATTCCCAATCAGCCCTATTTCGCACGCGTGCCCACGCAGGGGCAGGTCAATCTGCGCATCGCAGCCGAGATCGCCGGCATCAGTCCCGAGGATCTCTATGAGCTCAATCCGGCCTTCCACCGCTGGGCGACCGACCCGGGCGGCCCGCACTTCATGCTGTTGCCGGTGAATGCGGCCGACACCTTCGCCGAGAACATCATGCAGCTCTCCGCCGATCAGCGTCTCGGGGTCGCGCATTACACCGTGCATCGCGGCGATTCGCTCGCGACCGTGGCGCTCAAGTTTCATACCTCGGTGAATGTGCTGCGGGAGTTGAACGACATGCCCATCGCGGGCATTGCCGTGGGTGACGACCTGCGGGTCCCCGGAGCGATGACTGATTTGCCCGCGAAGGTCATGCTGGCCGCCGCACGCGTCGATGGGCACGGCCGCGGACGTGTGTCGCGTGCGCACGTGCAGGTCGTACGCCGCGGTGACTCGCTCTGGACCATTGCGCGGCGCACCGGTGTCAATGTGAACACGCTCGCGCTGATGAACGGACTGCAGCCGGGAGACCCGCTGCGCGCCGGTCAGCGCATCAAGCTCTCGACCGACACGGGCGGCCGCGTGCACCGCCGCCACATCGAATACACCGTGCGTGACGGCGATACGCCATCGCTGATCGCGCGCTTGTTTCAGTGCAGCGTGCCGCAGCTCCTCGCCTGGAACGGGCTGGGCTCACACTCGCATCTGCACGCCGGCCAGAAGCTGCGCATCCACCTGACCAGCCACCGCGGGTAAACTGATCGCAGCGGCGTCTTCCCGGGCGCCTGGCTGCTGGGCCTTTCCGGCATAATCAGCGGCCGGAGGGCCTCGCACCATGGGATTTCTGACCGGTAAACGCGCCTTGATCGTCGGGGTCGCGACCGACCGCTCGATCGCCTGGGGTATCGCACAGGCGATGCAGCGGGAAGGTGCCGAGCTCGCCTTCTCCTACCTGAACGACAAGATGCGCGAACGGGTCGAGCCACTGGCGCATTCGCTCGGATCGCGGCTGACCATGCCGCTCGATGTGATGGTCGATGAGCAGTGCAATGACGCCTTCGAGCTGTTGAAGCGCGAGTGGGGGGAGCTCGACATCCTGGTGCACGCGGTGGCGTTTGCACCGCGCGAAGCACTCACCGGCAGCTTCCTTCAGGCGACCACGCGCGAGGGCTTCCGCATCGCGCACGATGTCTCCAGCTACAGCTTCACCGCGCTCGCGCGCCACGCGCATCCGCTCATGACCGGGCGCCGTGGGGCGCTGCTCACGCTCACCTACCTCGGCGCGCTGCGCTCCATACCCGGCTATAACGTCATGGGACTCGCCAAGGCGAGCCTCGAGGCGAACGTGCGGTTTCTGGCCGCCGACCTCGGCCCGGAGGGGATCCGGGTCAATGCGATCTCAGCCGGCCCCATCAAGACGCTGGCTGCGGCGGGCATACCCGGCTTCCGCAAGATGCTCGGCCGCGTGGCCGAGATCGCTCCGCTCCGGCGCAACGTGACACTCGAGGACGTGGGCAACGCGGCCGCGTTCCTGTGCTCGGATCTGGCCGCCGGCATCACCGGCGAGATCCTCTATGTCGACAGCGGTTTCAGCACGGTCGGCATGAGCTTTCCGCTCGAGGGCGGCGACGCCTGAAGGGCGTCCTGCCCGCGCGGGCCTGACTAGTCGAAGGCCTTCGGGTTCTTGCGGACGCTCGCCGTGCGCCTGACTTCATCGACGTAAGCCAGCGCGGAAGCCGTGCCGAGCCGCTCGGATTCCTGCTGCGCGCGGCTCCTCTGCGCCTCGCCATCGTGGGTCGGCGCGGTGCGCGCTGCGCTCACGACGAGCAGCGCCGCGCCGCCATCGTTCATCGTCAGCACCTGCAATTCCGGTTTCCCGGCAGGTTTCGCCAGCGCGAATGCCGCCTCGCGCACCTGTGCCGGCACCGACGGATCGTTGCGCCCGATGAAATGCGCCGGGTCCGCCGTCAGCTTGAGTTCCTGAGCGACGCTATCGAGTGAGCCGCCCTTGAGAAGCTGCTCACGCCCACGCTGGGCGGCGCCGAGCGCTGCCTGCGTGCCACGCTCCTTGGTGATCGCCGCGACGATGCTGTCACGGACCTCAGCCAGCGGCTGTGGCTCGGGTTTGCGGTGCTCGCGCACCTTGAAGATCACCAGTCGGTCATCTCCGAGCAGCACCGGTCCGCCGAGCTTATCGGCGCCAAGCGGCTGATCGCCGAACAGCAGCTCCTGCAGCTGCGGTGCGGCACCGAAGGGTACGCCGCCTGCGCCTTTGAGGAACTCCTTCACCTCGCCCTGCTGGAGGTTGTACTGCTGCGCGAGGGCATTGAGGTCCGCGCCAGGCTCGGCGAGCTTCGCCTGCAACTGCTCCTGGATCTCACCGAACCGATCGGTCGCACGGGCGCGCCGCAGCTGCGCCTCGAGCTCCGGACGCGCCTCCTCGAAGCTTTTCGACTTGCCGCGCTGGACGTCCTCGAGACGGATGATGTGATAGCCGTACTGGGTCTTCACCGGGCCGGCGATCTCACCGACCGACATCCCATAGAGCGCATCGGCGAAGGGCTTCACGAAAGTACTGCGCTCGGCCCAGCCGAGATCCCCGCCGTTCTGCGCTGAGCCCGGGTCCTGGGAATACTGCTTGGCGAGCTCGCCGAAATCCTTGCCGGACTTTGCCTGCGTGAGCACTTGCTGGGCGAGCGCCAGAGCGGCGGCATCGTCCTTGCCCGTGATCAGTATGTGCCGGGCATGGCGTTTCTCGGGAACTTCCAGCCGCGCCTTCGCCTTCTCGTACTCGGCGCGCAGGTCGGCATCGCTCACCTCCTGCTGTGCCGCGAGCGCCTCGAGGCGCAGCTCCGCATATTGCAGGTGCACCGATTCCGGGCGCATGTACTGCGATACGTGCTCCTTGTAGTACGCCTGTACGGCAGCATCGTCGATGGCTGCGGCGCTGCGAAAGTGGTCCGCCGGCAGGAGCAGATAGCGCACCTCGCGCTGCTGGTCCTCGAGGTCGCTCAGGCGCGTGAGCTCGGCGGGCGTGAGGAAGTCGGAGGCACGGATGCCGCCTTCGAGCTGCAGCTGCTGCAGATCGGTGCGCAGCTGCTGCGTGTAGGCATCGAGCGAGACGCCGGCTTGCGCGAGTGCGGCCTTCGCGGCCTGCGGATCGTATTTGCCGTCGACCTGGAAAGCCGGCTCGCCCTGCACCGCTTCCAGCAGTGCCTGATTGCTGACACGGTAACCGAGATCGTGTGAGCGCTCCGTGAGCAGCGTGCGCTTGATCAGACTTTCCAACACCTGGTCCTGCAGTCGCGCGCGCAGTGGCGCGGGCAGTTCCGCACCACCCATGCGCTGCTGCCACATGCTCTGCTGGCGCAGCCAGACGTTGCGCGCGTCCTCCACGGAGATCTTGCTGCCGTTCGCCTCGGCGGCGTAATTGGAGCCACCGAAATTCAGATTCACGATCCCGTAGGCGCCCCAGGCGGCAAACACCACCGCCAGCGCGCCCAGCACCAGATACGCGAGCCATCTCTGGCCCTGCAGACTGTCTCGGATCCTTTGCAGCATGGTTCGGTCGGCTGATATCGGAGAACGTGGCGGAGCGGACGGGACTCGAACCCGCGACCCCCGGCGTGACAGGCCGGTATTCTAACCAGCTGAACTACCGCTCCGCTTTGGGGGGGCGAATCCTATCGGATTGAACAATAAGGCTACAAGCGATTTCGCCTGCCCCCCGCCGCGAGCCCCCGGCAGCGGCTTGAGCACAGCGGCGTCCTGGCCAAAGGCAGCCGCGCGCATCCCGCGGAGCGCACTCGGGAACCTCTCCCGTCAACGGATATGGCATTCAGCCGCTTCGTAAGTGCAGGCAGCTAACACCTCATAACTTATTGCGCCACCAATGCGTCGCCAACCTAAGACATGGTGCGCATGACATCGTTCCGTCAGGCACAATGTCCGAAAGGCTTATAAGGATTCGGCCCATGATGAAGTTGTCCCGTACCCTGCCTGGTCTGCTCAGCGCCCTGTGCATGTGCGCGCCGGCATTCGCGACGCTCGGTGGCAGCGCGGCCTCCGTGGAGGCGGACCGCGCGAAGCTCAAGGGCGTCGCACGCATCACCCCGCTCGTGGATTACTCGGTGCACGAGATCCAGACTCCCGCGGGCACCGTGGTGCGCGAGTACGTGTCCGCGCAGGGGCAGGTCTTTGCGGTGAGCTGGAATGGGCCGGCCCTGCCCGACCTTGCTCAGCTCCTCGGCGGCTATGCCACGACACTGCAGCAGGCCGCGAGCCACCCCCACTACAACCATCATCGGCTGAGCATCGACACGCCGGACGTGGTGATGCACTCCAGTGGACATGCACGCATCCGCTACGGAAGCGCCTGGGTGCCGGCATTGCTTCCGCAGAACTTCTCCCCGAAGGACATCGGCCAATAACAGAAGGAAGACACTCCCTGTGCGTAAGCTCCTGACCCTGATTCTTACCTGCCCGCTGATTCTCGCCGGCTGCGGTGGCAGCGGCACCACCACCAACCCTGGTGGCGGTGGTGGTGGTGGCGGCGGCGGTGGTGGTGGCGGCGGCGGCAGTCAGGTCATTGCGACTCCGGGTCCGCCGAACGTCGAGGGCCTGGTCGTCGATGGCGGTCCGACGCAGCTCACCTCGACCGCGGTGAACACCGCGTACCTCACGGTCACCGTCTGCACACCGGGCAGCGCGCCCGGCAGCGCGGGATGCCAGAACATCGACCACATCGAGGTCGACACGGGCTCGATCGGTTTGCGCATCATTGCCGGACCACCGACCGGGGCGAGCGCGGGGGAGCTCACCGTGCCGCTGCCTCCCGTGATGGATCCGGCCAAGCCGGCGAACATCCTCGGAGAATGCCTGCAGTTCGCCGATGGCTACAGCTGGGGCTCGGTCAACACGGCCGATGTCTACTTCCCGGTCTCGGGTGAGAAGGCCACCAACGTCATCGTCCACGTCATTGGCGCGACCTCGACCGGCGACCCCGCCAGTGCCAACCCTTCCTGCGTGCCGCCGCCACCACTCGTGACCGAGAACACGGTGCCCTCCTTCGGAGCCAACGGGATCCTCGGAGTCGGCCCCTTCATCAACGACTGCAACAGCACCGGACCCTGCGCGCCGGGCCGCTCGGCCAGT
>JAFAVO010000262.1 GCA_019242385.1 Gammaproteobacteria bacterium
GGGTTGGGCCGACACCGTGCCAGGTGATCTGCCGCAGCGGCACGAGCTCAAGCGCGCAGACCTGACGACCGCGGGCGACATGGAGGTGATCACCTCCATCAGCGAGATCCGCAAGGGCGAGAGCCTCGCCCGTCACTACCACCACGGCATCGAGACCGGCTATGTGCTGCAGGGAACGATGGTGCAGCTAGCCGGACAGGCGCCGATCATGATGCAGACCGGAAGCACCATCATGAATCTGCGCGATGTACCGCACGCGGGCTTCACGGTAGTCGGGGAACAGCCGCTCAGGCTGCTGACGGTGCATGTCGTCGACAAGAGCAGGCCACTGTACGAGTGGGTGAAATAGGCCGGGCGCAAACGCCACGGCAGCAGGGAGAGCGGATGGTTGCGCGACTATGGCGTGCTTTGGCTCGGGCGGACCAGGCGCAGGAGTACATCAGACACCTGCGCACCGAGACCTTCCCGGCAGTGCGGAAGATCCCGGGCTTCATCGACGCGTCGATCCTGTCGCGCCCCCTCGGGCCTGGAATCGAATTCTTGATCGTGACGCGATGGGACTCGATGGAGGCCATCGCCAGGTTTGCCGGCGCGGATCCGGAAGTGGCCGTCGTGCCTGCCAAAGCCGCCGCCATGATGATCGAATATGACGCGCGCGCCCGGCACTTCGAGGTGATCGTTGCACCTGCGGGAATTTGATGGACACTGAGCGATGCGCATCGCGAGCGCGGGCCACCTGACCTTTTCGGCTAACCGCGGCTGCGCCCTGGCTCCGGTCGGCCAATCGTCAAGATGTTGGAAGCACCTTGTGCGCAGGCGGCTTAAGATGCCGCAGTCCTGCAGCAGGCGTTGCACGTGCCGAGATACGAGGTGACTGTTCAGGGTCGGGGCATCGCCATGCCACACGCCGCTTCCCTTGCCGTCGGGTTTCTGCGGCTGGTGCAGGTCCGGGCCGTCGATCCTGTCGAAGCCGAGGCTCGCGCGGTCGAGCTGGTCGGAGCGGAGTGGTCTGCCAGCGCGTACGCGCTGCAGAACCTGAGCGGTCCGCCGCGCCTCACCATCGTGCGGATTGGCCTCCTGTCCTGGTGGCACAGGTTTCTCGGCGCTCCCGCTGGGTTCATGTTCTTCGCCGAGGATGGGGTGCTGATGCCCTCCGATCCGCGCTCGCACCTCTGACATCGTTGTCACTGGCAATCATGCGCATCGGCCTCATCTCCGACACCCATGGTCTGCTGAGGCCGGAGGCGAGTGCTTTCCTGCGTGGCTGCGCCCACATCGTGCATGCCGGCGACATCGGCAATCAGAAAGTGCTGGAGGAGTTGGCGGCGATTGCTCCCATCACGGCGGTTCGGGGCAACAACGACAGGGAGAGCTGGGCCGCCGGATTGTCGGAGACGGAGCTCCTGCAGCTCGGGGAGGTGTCGATCTACGTGATCCACGACCTCACTGCGCTCGACATCGAGCCGCAGGCGGCGGGCGTCGATATCGTGATATCCGGGCATTCGCATCGGCCGCTCATGCGGGAACGCAACGGTGTTCTCTACATAAATCCCGGCAGTGCCGGTCCGCGGCGCTTCAAACTACCGATCGCCGTGGGCGAGCTCAGCATCGCCGGACGGTCGCTCAGCCCACGCATCCTCGAGCTCGATGTTCCGACAGACAACACTCGCAGGCGGCGTTAATCTACGCCTCCCCCGCACACGCATCGGCAGCAGCCATGGCCAAGGCATATTGGATTTGCGCTTATCGCGCGGTACGCGACCCGGAAGCTTTTGCGGCGTATGCCAGGCTCGCGGGACCGGCGCTCGAGGCTGCGGGCGGTCGCTTCCTCGCGCGTGGGCTCCCCGTCAGGGTCTATGAGGGCGGGCTCGAGCAGCGCATCGTCGTCATCGAATTCCCCAGCGTGGCGCAGGCGATCGCCGCGCACGATGGCGCGCCGTACCAGGCGGCGCTGCGCGCGCTGGCAAATGGTGCCGAGCGCGATATGCGCATCGTCGAAGGCGTCGACTGAGAGCGGGGCGCTGCG
>JAFAVO010000342.1 GCA_019242385.1 Gammaproteobacteria bacterium
GCAGCCCGGATTCGGGCCGCGCTTGCCGCTCCGGAGCCGACCACCGCGGACCGCCGATCGCCCCGAGCAACACGGCGTCCGAGTCGCGACAGGCCGCGAGCGTCGCCTCCGGCAGCGGAGTGCCGCACTCATCGATCGCAGCTCCGCCGAAAGGGGCCGGTGTGAGGTCGAGCTCATGACCGAACAGCGTCGCCACCGCTTCGAGACAGCGCACGCCCTCGGCCGCGACCTCCGGGCCGATGCCGTCGCCGGCGAGCACTGCTATCCGCGCCCGCACCGCGCGCGCTCGAAGGCCTCGATGTCCCCGAGCCGTCCGAGCAGAAAGCCGAGCTCATCGACTCCCTCGACCAGACAGTGCCGCGCGAATGGCTCGAGCGGGAAAGGCACGCGCGTGCCTGCGGGCAGCGTCAGCGTGCTGCTCACCACATCGAGCGTCACCTCGGCGCCGGCGTGCGCCAGCAGCCACGCGCTGGTCGCCTCGTCGATCACCACGGGCAGCAGTCCATTCTTCAGGGAATTGTTGCGAAAGATATCGGCGATCTCGGTGCTGATCACCGCGCGGAAGCCGTAGTCGAGGAGCGCCCAGGGGGCGTGCTCGCGCGAGGATCCGCAGCCGAAATTGCGCCCCGCGACCAGCACGCGGCATCCGGCGGCGTGCGCTTGATTCAGCACGAAGTCGCTGCGCGGTGCGCCTGCCGAATCGTACCGCCAGTCTGCGAACAGGTGCGCGCCGAGGCCCGCTCGCGTGGTAGTGGTGAGAAAGCGCGCCGGGATGATCTGGTCGGTGTCGATGTTGGTCGCGGGCAGGACCACGGTGCGCGACGTGAGTGTCTTGAAAGGCTCCATCGCCGCTCCTGGCTGTCAGGCGAGCTCGCGCGGGTCGGTCACGCGTCCGCGCACGGCACTCGCGGCGGCGGTGAGCGGGCTCGCGAGCAGGGTCCGGGCACCCGGTCCCTGACGACCCTCGAAGTTACGGTTGCTGGTGCTGATGGCGTACTGTCCGCGGCCCACCACATCCCCGTTCATACCGAGGCACATGGAGCACCCGGACTCGCGCCATTCCGCACCCGCATCCAGGAACACCCGATCGAGCCCCTCCGCCTCTGCGGCGCGCTTCACCTGCTGCGAGCCGGGCACGACCAGGAGCGTGAGGCCGCGCGCAATGCGCCGGCCGCGCAGCAGCGCCGCCGCGGTGCGCAGATCGGAGAGGCGCGCATTGGTGCAGCTGCCGATGAAGACGACGTTCACGGGCTGATCCTTGATCGGCTCGCCGGCATTGAGGCCCATGTACTCGAGCGCCCGGGCGAACACCGGATCGCCGGGCCGTTGCGGAATGTGTCCCCCGATCGGCATGACCATGCCCGGATTGGTGCCATAGGTGATCATCGGCTCGACCTCGGTCGCCTCGATCGACACCTCCCGGTCGAAGCGCGCCCCCGGATCGCTCGGCAGCTCGCGCCACGCGGCCAGCGAGCGCTCCCAGGCGTCCCCGGCGGGTGCACGCGGCCGTCCGGCCAGATAAGCGAAGGTGGTCTCATCCGGAGCGATCATGCCGGCGCGCGCCCCCGCCTCGATCGACATGTTGCACACGGTCATGCGCTCTTCCATGCCGAGTGCGGCGATGGTGTTGCCGCGGTACTCGATGACGTGCTCGGTGCCGCCGGAGACACCCAGCCGGCCGATGATGGCGAGGATCAGGTCCTTGGCGGTGACCCCCGGCGCGAGCGCGCCGGAGACATTAACCGCGAAGGTGCGCGGCCGGCGCTGCAATAGGCACTGCGTCGCGAGCACGTGCCCGACCTCGGTCGTTCCGATGCCGAAAGCGAGCGCGCCGAGCGCGCCGTGGGTGCTCGTGTGGCTGTCGCCGCAGACGATGGTCATGCCCGGTTGCGTCAGCCCGAGCTCCGGGCCTATGACGTGCACGATGCCGCGCTGCGCAGACTTCAGCCCGAGCAGCTCGATGCCGAAGCGCGCACAGTTCTCCTCGAGCTCGCGCACCTGCCGTGCAGCCGCATCGATCGCGATCGGCGCGCCGCCAAACACCTGCGCGGTGGTGGTGGGCGTCGAGTGATCCATGGTGGCGAGGGTGCGCTCGGGCCGGCGCACGCGCAGTCCGCGCCCGCGCAGAACCGCAAACGCCTGGGGCGAGGTGACCTCGTGAATGAGATGCAGATCGACGTACAGCACCGCCGGGGTGGCGGCACTCTCGGCGCACACCTCGTGCCGCTGCCAGACCTTGTCGAAGAGTGTTTGCGGCGCTCGCGCCATCAGGCGGAAGCCGCGACCCGCGGTGCGGACATGTCGACGTAGTCGAGCCAGCCCCACTTGTCCGCGGTCTTACCGGAGAAGAGCCCGTAGAAGGCATTCTGCAGGGACTCGGTGATCGGGCCCGCCCTGCCGGCACCGATCTGCAGGCCGTCCACCGAGCGGATGGCGGTGACTTCCACCGCCGTGCCGGTGAAAAAGGCCTCATCGGCGAGGTAGAGAAGCTCGCGCGGGATGGCACACTCGCGCACCTCGAGCCCACGCTCGCGCGCGAGGCGGATCACCGTGTCGCGCGTCAACCCGCCGAGCACCGAGTGTGCGAGCGCCGGGGTGAGCAGAACGCCGTCCTTCACGAGAAACAGGTTCTCGCCCGAGCCCTCGCTCAGGTTGCCATCGGTGGTAAGTCCGATGCCCTCGGCAAATCCGAGCCGGCGCGCCTCGGCCGCGATCAGCTGGCTCGAGAGATAATTGCCGGCGGCCTTGGCGAGCGCGGGCAGGGTATTGGGGGCGACGCGGTTCCAGGAGGAGATGCAGACATCGACCCCGGCTTCCTCCTCCGCGTGCGAGGCGAGATAGCGACCCCATTCCCACGCGGCCACGGCGACATCCGTCGGCGGATCGTTCTTCGGGCTCACCCCGATCTCACCATAGCCCTTGAACGCGACCGGCCGCAGGTAAGCGCCGCGCTTCAGGCCGTTGGCGGCGACCACCTGCCGGCAGGCGTCGTTGAGCGCCTCGGCGGAGTAGGGCATGTGGATGCGGTAGATGCGCGCCGACTCGAACAGGCGGCGCGTGTGGTCGCGCAGCCGGAAAATAGCCACCCCACGCGGCGTCTCGTAGGCGCGCACGCCCTCGAACACCGAAGAGCCGTAGTGCAGCGCGTGCGAGAGCACGTGCACCGTGGCTTTCTCCCACGGCACGAGCTTGCCGTTGAACCAGATGAATTCGGTGGCGGGAATGGGCATGGAGACTCCTTACTCCTCAGGCGGAGGTAGCCGCGGCGCGCTCATCGCGCGTACGCGTTCCGGCCTGCGCCAGCTCGATGCGATTGATCACCTCGAGGAACGCGCGCGTGCCCGACTCGACGATGTTGGTGCTGACGCTGGCACCCCGGTAGCTGCGGCGATTGTACTCCACGTACACCCGCGCCTCGCCCTGGGCGTCCTCGCCCTCGGACACCGCGTGCACCTCGAACTTGCGCAGCGCGACGCTGATGCCCGTGGCAGCCTCTATCGCCTTGAAAGCCGCATCGACCGGTCCATCGCCGGCGGCGCTGCGCGCGGCCGTGCGCCCGTCGGTGTGGCGCAGCTGCACGCTGGCCCGGGCCACGCCCCCGCTGCGGGTCTCGGTGGTCAGCTCGAGCAGCTGCCAGGGACCGGCGGCTGAGCCTTCCGCGCGCAACACCAGCGCCTCGATGTCGCCATCGAACAGCTCCTTCTTCTTGTCCGCGAGAGCCTTGAACTCCTCGAACACGCGGTTGAGCTCCGGCTCATCGAGCTCGAAGCCGAGCGCCTGCACGCGCTCGCGGAAGGCGTGCCGGCCGCTGTGCTTGCCGAGCACCAGGTGGCTGCGCGACAGCCCCACATCCTCCGGACGCAGGATCTCGTAGGTGCTCGGGTTCTTCAGCATGCCATGCTGGTGGATGCCGCTCTCGTGCGCGAAGGCGTTCTCGCCAACGACCGCCTTGTTGCGCGGGATCGGCATGCCGGTGATGCTCGAGACCAGGCGCGAGGTCGGATAGAGCCGGCTGGTGTGCACTCCGGTCGTGACGTGGAAGAAGGCGGCACGCGTCTTGAGCGCCATCACCACCTCCTCGAGGGAGCAGTTGCCGGCGCGCTCGCCGATGCCATTCATGGTGCACTCGATCTGGCGCGCGCCCGCCACCACCGCGGTCAGGCTGTTGGCCACCGCCATGCCCAGGTCATCGTGGCAGTGCACCGAGAGCCGCACGCCCTCGATGCCGCGCACGTTCTTGCGCAGGTAGCGGAACAGCTCCGCGAACTCATCCGGCACGGTGTAGCCGACGGTGTCGGGGATGTTCACCGTGGTGGCACCGGCCGCGATGGCGACCTCGACCACCTGCGCGAGGAACTCGAGCTCGGTGCGTGAGGCGTCCTCGGGCGAGAACTCCACATCCGCGCACAGCTCGCGCGCCCGACCGACCCCGGCGGCGGCGAGGCGCAGGATCTCCTCCTGCGCCATGTTGAGCTTG
>JAFAVO010000282.1 GCA_019242385.1 Gammaproteobacteria bacterium
CCCGGCCGGGGAGCGGGCGCTCGAGGAGCCCGTGTGCCGCGAGCTCCTCGGCATGCTCGAGTCGGTCGTGGCGGCCGAGGGCACGGGTAAGCTCGCCGCGATTCCGGGCTACCGCGTGTCCGGCAAGACCGGCACGGCGTGGAAGGCGACCGCGGGGGGCTACTCGACCGACCGCTACATGGCCGTGTTCGGCGGCGTTGCGCCGGCCACCGCGCCGCGGCTCGCGGCGGTCGTGGTGATCGATGAGCCGGGCGCCGGACAGCACATGGGGGGCCAGGTTGCGGCTCCAGTCTTCTCGCGCGTCGTCGGCGGTGCGCTGCGGCTGCTCGCGGTGGCCCCGGATCAGCCGGTGAATGCACCCGAGCAGCTGCCGGCAGGACCGGCGTACGGCAACGTGCGAACGGCGGCGTTGCAATGAGTGCGCACCTCATGACCTATCGGCCCGAGCCCCGGCGGCTCGCCGAGTTGCTCGCCGGCTGGCCCGGCGTGCCTTCCGAGCTCAGCGTGAGCGACCTGACGCTCGACAGCCGCGCCGCGAGTCCCGGGTCGCTCTTTCTCGCGACGCCCGGCCACACTCATCATGGACTCGCCTTCGCGGGCGAGGCCGTGGCGCGTGGTGCGCGCGCGGTGCTCTATGAGCCCGCGCACAGCGTGTCCGCCCCGGCTCTTCCTCCGGAGGTCTTCCTCGCGCCGGTACCCGAGCTCACGGCCCGCGCCGGGCTCATCGCCGACCGCTTCTTCGGGGAGCCTTCGCAGCGGCTCACCGTGGCGGGTATCACCGGCACCAATGGCAAGACGACCTGCGCGTGGCTCCTCGCGCAAGCGCTGCAGCGCTGCAAGCGACCGTGCGGATACATGGGGACACTCGGGGTGGGGCAGCCCCCGCAGCTGACTCCGATGGCGCACACCACGCCCGATGTCATCACCGTGCACCGGCAGCTGGCCGCGCTCGCTGCGGCAGGGGCGGAATGCATCAGCATGGAAGTCTCCTCCCACGCGCTCGATCAGGCGCGGGTGAACGGAGTGCGTTTCCACACCGCGGCGTTCACCAATCTCACCCGTGACCATCTCGACTACCACGGGACCATGGAGCATTACGGTGCGGCGAAGGCGCGCCTGTTCGCCTGGCCCGGACTCACCTGCCGCATCATCAATTTCGATGATCCCTTCGGTGCGGCGCTCGCCCGGGCAGCCTCTCCGGCGCGCCTCATCCTCACCACCCGCGCTGCGCGCGGCGCCGCGGCGCTGCCCGCCGGGGTGGAGTTCGTGCGCGCGACGCGCGTGCAGGCCGAGCCGACCGGACTCACCCTCGAGGTGGAATCGAGCTTCGGAAGCGTGCAGCTCGTGCTGCGTCTCATCGGCGAATTCAACGTGGAGAATGCGCTCACCGTGCTCGCGGTGCTGCTCGCCTGGGACATTCCATTGCGGGATGCGGCGCGGGCGCTCGGCAAGGTGCGCGCGGCGCGCGGACGCATGGAGATGTTCGGTGGCCGCGGCCGCAGTCCTCTCGCCATCGTCGACTACGCGCATACCCCCGATGCGCTCGCCAACGCGTTGAGCGCCGCGCGCCTCCACTGCCGCGGGCAGCTGCGCGTGGTGTTCGGCTGCGGCGGCGATCGCGACGCCGGCAAGCGTCCGCTCATGGGGCGTATCGCAGCGCAGCTCGCCGACGATCTGCTGCTGACCGATGACAACCCGCGCAGCGAAGACCCGCAGCGCATCATCGCCGACATCGTAGCGGGCATCGACGGCGCAGCTCCGCTCACCATCGAGCACGACCGCGCGCTCGCCATACGCCTCGCGCTGCAGCGCTCGGCGCCCGACGATGTGGTGCTGATTGCCGGCAAGGGGCATGAGGATTACCAGGTCACGGGCCGCGAGCGGCGCGCTTTCAGTGACCAGGCGGTCGTCACCGCTGAGCTGGCGAGGCTGCCGGCATGAGTTTCACCCGCAGCCTGAGCGCCTTTGCCCGCGCCTGCGGCGGGCGTCTCACGGGGGTGGACGGCGCGTACACCGATGTGGTGAGCGACTCACGCACCCTGCAACCGGGGCAGCTCTTCGTGGCACTCAACGGTCCGAACTTCCAGGGTCGCGATTTCCTCCCGGCAGCGCTCGCAGCCGGTGCCGCAGGCGCGGTGGTCGATGCGGCGCAGCCGCTGGCGCTGCCGCAGATCGTCACCGATGACACCCAGGCGGCGCTCGCCCGCGCCGCGCGCAGCTGGCGCACGGACTTCGGCGGTCCGCTGATCGGTGTCGCCGGCAGCAACGGCAAGACGACCGCGAAGGAGATGATCGCGGCCATCCTGAACGAGGCCGGCGCGTGCCTGGCGACGCGTGGCAATCTCAACAACCACATCGGCGTGCCGCTCACGCTGCTGCGGCTCACCGGGGAGCACCGCTTCGCGGTCATCGAGATGGGAGCCAATCACGCCGGTGAAGTGGCGGCGCTGGTGGATCTCGCGCGGCCTTCGATCGGACTCATCACCAATGCCGGCGCCGAGCACCTCGAGGGATTCGGCAGTCTCGAGGGCGTCGCGCGGGCCGAGGGCGAGATGGTGGCGGGTCTCGCCGCGGATGCGACCGCGGTCATCAACGCCGACGATGAGTTCGCCGCGCTTTGGCGCAGCCTCACCCCCGCGCGGGTGGTGACCTTCGGCGTGCGTGCGCAGGCGGAGTTCCGCGCGAGGGAGGTACGCACCGAGCTCGAGGCGCGCGGATTCCGCACCTGCTTCCGCCTGGAGTCCCCGGCCGGCAGTACCCCGATCGAGCTCTCACTGGGAGGCACTCACAACATCGCCAACGCACTGGCGGCGGCCGCGGCGGCCGCCAGCGCCGGCGCGAGCCTCGAGCAGATCGCGAGAGGTCTGGCTGCGATGCGCCCGGTGGCGGGGCGCCTGCAGGTGAAGCGGGCGCTGAGCGGCGCCTGGCTCATCGATGACTCCTATAACGCAAACCCGAGCTCGATGCGCGCCGCCATCGAGGTCCTGGCGGCGCTCAAAGGACGCCGCTGGCTCGCATTGGGTGATATGGCCGAGCTCGGGGTCTTCGCGCCCGAGGCGCACTCCGAGATCGGGGAGTTCGCGCGGGCCGCGGGCATCGAGCGCTTCTATGCGACGGGCGAGCTCATGCAGCGGGCGGTCGAGAGCTTCGGTGCCGGCGCACAGTGGTATCCCGAGACGAGCGCGCTGACCCACGCGCTCAAGGGCGCGCTCGCCGCCGCGGGACCTGAGGTGCGGCTGCTCGTCAAGGGATCGCGCTTCAACCGTCTCGAGCGCGTGGTGGATGCCCTGGCCGGCACCACCGGTGCAACCATGGGCGGACACTGAGTGCTGTACTGGCTCACACAA
>JAFAVO010000318.1 GCA_019242385.1 Gammaproteobacteria bacterium
CGGGCAGCGCACGCAGACTGCGGAACGCAGCGGCCCACAGCGCCGCCTCGAACCCCAGCAACAGAATCGCCAGCAGTGCCGTCAGTCCCATCACGGTTACGAAGATCGGGAAGAACTGCCGCCGCGCGCGGATCCGGCTGATCAGCGGCACCATGCGCATATTGATGAGCGCAAGACCAATGACGTGCAGAACGAGTGTTACCACGATCAACGGCAACGCCCACGCCCAGTTCCCGTCCCAGCTCATGGCGTCAGCCATTCGAAGCCCTCCGCTGTTGTAATGCTGGTGTGAACGCGCTGCGCCTCCCGGACGGGAGGGTCACCGGTGGTGTGCTCGAGACGAGACGGAAAGATGGAGCGGGCTAACGGGTTCGAACCGTCGACCTGTACCTTGGCAAGGTACCGCTCTACCAACTGAGCTAAGCCCGCGTCCTTATGAGGAGCGCGAAATTCTATGTACACCCCTTCGGAAGTCAAGGCGAGTGCTCTGGCCACCCACGCTCGAATTAAAGTGAGGTATATCCCATAAGCCTATGTTCCCACGAGCCTTACCTCACCTATTCAGCTCAGGCCAGGCCGCGCGCAGATAAGCCAGCATAGAGACGAGCGTCGCACCGGCGGCCACCACCGTGAGCACGACTCCGATCCGATAGGTCGGCAGTCCCAGGAGCGGCCAGCGGTACAGCATCATCGAGAGCCCCGTGATCTGCAGGATGGTCTTGTACTTGCCGAGCTGTGAGACGGCCACCTTGCGCCGCGCGCCTATTTCCGCCATCCACTCGCGCAGCGCGGAGATGGTGATCTCCCGGCCGATGATGACGATTGCGGTGAGCACGATGAGAGCGCGCGGGTCCTTGCCCACGAGCAGCACGAGGGCCACGGCCACGATCAACTTATCGGCCACCGGATCGAGGAATGCCCCGAGGCGCGAGATCTGGCCGAAGCGCCGTGCGAAGTAGCCATCGAGCGAATCGGTGACGCCGGCGGCCGCGAACAGCAGTCCAGCTGCCGGATCAGCCCACGGATAGGGCATGTAGAACAACAAGATGATCAGCGGGATCGCCGCGATGCGCGTCCAGGTGAGCGTGTTGGGAAGGGTCCACTCCGTGCCCATAAAGTTGCGCTCAGCGAGATCTCGCGGGTGGTTCAGGAGCCCGGGTGCAGATGATCATAAAGAGTTCTCGCGAGCGCCGCGCCGATTCCGCTCACCTGTGTCAGGTCGGCAACTCCCGCGCGCATGACCCCCTGCAGGCCGCCGAAATGCTTCAGCAGCGCGCGCCGCTTGGCGGGGCCGAGTCCGGGTACGACCTCCAGCACCGACTCGTTGTAGCGCCGCGCGCGCTTGCGGCGATGGCCGCTGATTGCAAAGCGGTGTGCCTCGTCGCGGATGCGTTGGATGAGCCGGGAGGCGGGTCCGTGCGCTGTGGGCGTGATTGGGGTTTGGGCGCCGTACACGAACAGCCGCTCCTGCCCCGGCCGCCGCTCCGGCCCCTTGGCGACACCGACCAGCGCCAGCTCGGCGAACCCGAGCGCAGCCAGCACCGCGTGCACCTCACGGATCTGTCCCACACCGCCATCGATGAGCAATACATCGGGAGCCGGCACCTCGCCTTCTCCGACTCGACGGTAGCGTCGCTCCAGGGCCTGCCGCAGTGCGCCATAGTCATCGCCAGGCGTGACCCCGCGAATGTTGAAGCGGCGATACTCCTTCTTCAGCGGGCCCTCGGGACCAAACACCACGCAGGAGGCGACCGTGCCCTCACCGCCGGTGTGGCTGATGTCGAAGCATTCCAGGCGCTGCGGCGCCTCGGGCAGGTCCAGCTCACGGGCGAGATCGGCGAGCATCTCCTCCATCCCCGCGCGCCGCGCCAGGCGCATGCGCAGTGCCTGTGTGGCGTTCTCGCGTGTGAGCTCGACCCAACGCGCGGCAATCCCGCGCACCGGACAGCGGACCTCGACGGCCCGTCCGAGCCGTTCGCGCAGCGCTTCCGCGAGCGCAGCTGCATCCTCGGTGCGGCTGCCGAGCAGCACCTCGGCGGGAGCGTCGGCGTTGGCGTAATACTGCATCACGAATGAGGTCAGGGCTTCGTGCGGCTCGGCGAGCACCGCACGCGGGAAGAAGCTGCTGGTGCCGAGATTGCGTCCGCCGCGGACCAGCATCACGCTTACGGCGTATTCGCCGGCATCGCCCGCGATGGCGAACACGTCGGCATCGCGCGCCCCCTCGGCCATCACCACCTGCTGGGCCTGGATGCGCTTGAGCGCGGCGAGCTGATCGCGGATCTGTGCGGCGCGCTCGAACTCGAGCCGTGCTCCGGCCTCCTCCATGCGTGCCTGCAGCTCCGCATTCACCTCATCGCTGCGGCCCTCGAGCACTTTCACCGCCGCAGCGATGTCCTGTGCGTAGGCATCGCGGCTGATCAGCCCTACGCACGGCGCCGAGCAGCGCCCGATCTGATGCTGCAGACAGGGCCGGCTGCGGTTGGCAAAGAAGCTGTCGCGACAATTGCGGATGTGAAACAGCTTCTGCAGCTGGTTGAGTGTGTCGCGCACGGCACCGGCATTGGGGAACGGCCCGAAGTAGCGTCCGGGCGCCGAGCGCGTGCCGCGGTAGAACTCCAGGCGCGCGTACTCGTGCTCGATGTACAGATGGATGTAGGGGAAACTCTTGTCGTCGCGCAGCACCACGTTGAAGCGCGGCTTGTGCGCCTTGATCAGGTTGTATTCGAGCAGCAGCGCCTCGGTCTCCGAGTTGGTGACGGTGACCTCGATGCGGCTGATCTGGGCGATGAGCGCCTGTACCTTGGGGTCGACGTTGCTCGCCGCAAAGTAGGTAGCCACACGGTCCTTGAGGCTGCGGGCCTTGCCGACGTAGAGCAGCTCCTCGGCTGCGCCATACATGCGGTACACGCCCGGGCGGCGCGGCAGCGAGGCGATGTATTCCTTGTGATCGAACATTCTTCAATCCGGCGCGGCTCGCGCGCTGGCGCGTGCGCCGGGGAGGCCCGCGCGCTCGCAGGCGCGCGCGACCACCTTTACGAACATCGCGGACGTCAGACGGCGCGTGGCGGTGTTGTAGCGGCTGCAATGATATGAATCGATCAGCCAGTGTGTCGCATCGAGCTGATGCTCGCGACCGTGCCCGAAGGGATAGGCCGCGCGGCGCAGTCCGAGGGCGAGCAGCAGCCCTTCGTGGGCAATCCGCCCGAGTGCCAGGTACACCCGCGCCGAGCGCAGCTGCTGCAGCTCGGCAGCCAGATAGCTGTTGCAGTGACGCACCTCCAGCGGCAGCGGCTTGTTTCCGGGCGGCACACATTTCACCGTGTTGACGATGCGTGCGTTGATGAGCCGCAGCCCGTCCTGCGCCGAGTGCGACTGTGCGCGGCTCGCAAGACCCGCCTCATACAGCGTCTGGTACAGCAACAGTCCCGCGTGGTCGCCGGTGAAGGGCCGCCCGGTGCGATTGGCGCCGTGCAGGCCCGGGGCGAGCCCGACGATGACGATGCGCGGCCGCGCGGCCCCGAAGGAAGGCACCGGTCGCGCCCAGTAGTCGGGATGCCGCTGCCGGGTTCGCGCGAGGAACTCCGCGAGCCTCGGGCAGCGCGTGCAGCCCGGGTCGTAAGCCACGTTGAGGGTTCGCGCGGGACGCAGCTCAGTCACTCTGAGCCGCTGCTCAGCTCGCAGACGCTCCACTGCGCCGCTCCGCGCGGCGGCTCTGGCTGCGCTCGGCGATCAGCATCGCGAGCTCGAGGGCCTGCTCGTGATTGAGCCGCGGATCGACGCTCGAGCGGTAAGCGCGCGCGAGATCCGCATCGGTGAGTCCGCGCGCGCCGCCGGTGCATTCGGTGACATCATCGCCGGTGAGCTCGATGTGCACGCCACCGAGGTGCGAGCCGAGCTCCGCATGAATGCGGAACGCCAGGTCGAGCTCGCGCAGGATGTTCTCGAAGCGGCGGGTCTTCAGTCCGCCGGTCGTGGTCTCGGTGTTGCCGTGCATCGGGTCGCACACCCACAGCACCCGCTGCCCGGTCTGCCGCACGGCCTCGATCGCCTTCGGCAACGCCGCTGCGATCTCCTTGGCTCCGAAGCGGTGGATGAAGGTGAGCCGGCCCGGCTGGTTCTGCGGATTCAGGGCATTGACCAGACCCTGCAGCCAGGCGGCATCCATGGCGGAGCCGATCTTCACTCCGATCGGATTGGCAATGCCGCGGAAGTACTCGATGTGCGCGCCATCGAGCGCCGCGGTGCGCATGCCGATCCAGGGCATATGGGTCGAGAGGTTGTACCAGCGATTCTGGCGCGGAATGAAGCGCGTCTGCGCCTGCTCATACAGCAGGTGCAGTCCTTCATGGCTCGCATAAAAATCGACCAGCGTCGCTTCGTGCACCGGATGTCCGCTCATGCCTTCGAAGAAGTCGAGCGCATCGCCGATCGAGCGGACGATGCGCTCGTACGCGTCTTTCAGCGCCGCGTGGTGGACGAAGCCCAGATCCCAGTACTCCGGGTGGTGCAGATCGGCAAAGCCGCCCTCGACCAGAGCGCGCACGAAATTCAGGGTCAGCGCCGCGCGCTCGTAGCCCCGCAGCAGCAGCTCCGGATCAGCCGCACGGGCCTCCGCGGTGAACTCCGGACGGTTGACGAGATCGCCGCGATAGCTCGGCAGGGTCACCCGGCGCGCGTCTCGGTATCCGCCGAGCGCGGCTTTGCGTACTGCCCGGCCATGCGGCCAACGCGGATGATGGGCTTCTTCAGTCCATGAACCAGCACCAGGCTCATCTGCAGGAGGATCTTGAGCTTCTTGGCGATGATGTCCGATTCGCAGTCGGCGAAGGTCTCCGCGCAGTCCCCGCCCTGCAGCAGGAAGGCCTCGCCACGCTGCGCGGCGGCCAGGCGATCGCGCAGCGCCTCGACCTCCCAGGACACCACGATCGGCGGCAGCCGGGAAATGTGCGCGACGACCCGCTCGAGCGCCCGGGCGTCGGCATACACCGGCTGCTGCTGGGCGGGCCGGGTCTGCCAGCTCGCGCTGTGCCAGGAGGTGGTTTCCGGGGCTCGCATGTCATTGATCCTAGCACGTATTTGTGGCGAGCCCGGGCGGCCCACGAGGTACTCCGGGGAGGCTCCGGAATGGCTGGCGCGCGCCGCACTTCGAAGGCAGAATGCGCCCCTTTTCAACCGGGCCCCGCGCCATCGCGGTGGTCTCGTGAGGGCCGCTATGCATCGTGTCCTGATTCTCGGCGCCGGCAAGATCGGCGCACTCATCTCCGGATTGCTTGCCGAATCCGGTGCTTACAAGGTGCAGCTCGCCGACATCGACGGCCGTGCGGCCGAAGGTGTAGCGCGTGCCCATGGCAGCGCCCATCTCAGCGCCCTCACCCTCGATGGAAGCGATTCGGCGGCGCTCGGGCGCCAGCTCGCCGCGGCTCCGGTGGACGCCGTCATATCGAGCCTGCCCTTTCACTGCAACGTGCGCGTCGCGCAGGCGGCCCGCGAGGCGAGGGTGCACTACTTCGACCTGACCGAGGACGTAGAGGTGACCCGCGCGGTGCGCGCCATCGCTACCGGCGCTCCACAGGCCTTCGTGCCCCAGTGCGGGCTTGCGCCGGGATTCATCAGCATCGCCGCTGCAGAGCTCATCACCCACTTCGATGAGCTGCGCGCCGTCAAGCTGCGCGTCGGCGCACTCCCGCAGCACCCGAACAACGTGCTCAAGTACTCGCTCACCTGGTCGACCGAAGGGCTCATCAATGAATACGGCAATCCCTGCCAGGCGGTGAGTGAGGGGCGATTGCTGGAAGTCGCGCCGCTCGAGGGCCTCGAAGAGATCGAGATCGATGGGATGCGCTACGAGGCCTTCAATACCTCCGGTGGACTCGGTTCACTCGCGGAGACTCACGGTGGGCGCGTCGAGTCGATGAATTACAAGACGATCCGTTATCCAGGACACTGCGAGCAGATGCGCCTGCTGATGAATGACCTGAAGCTCAATCACGATCGCGGCACTCTCAAGCGCATCCTCGAGAGTGCGGTGCCGCAGACACTCCAGGACGTCGTCATCGTGTATGTGGCCGTCACTGGCACCCAGGACGGCCAGCTGCGCGAAGAGAACTACGTGAACAAGATCTATCCGCAGGTGATCGCCGGACGTCTGTGGTCGGCCATCCAGGTCACCACCGCGGCCGGCATCACGGCGGTCGTGGACCTGGTGCTCGAGAGCCGCGGCCGCTACCGCGGATTCGTCGCGCAGGAGCAGTTCCGGCTCACCGACATACTCGCGAACCGCTTCGGGCACCATTACGCTCCGGGCGGCAGCAAACACCTTTCAGGAGAGCTCGTCGTTGCCGGCAAGGTCGGTCACCAACGGCGCGCCGAAGCGGTGAACGCATGAATACCGAGACCGATGCAATACTGCGCCGCCTGGGCCTGGGTCCGCTGAACCCGGGCGCCTGGTCCGGCTCGCACGGCTGGTCGAGCACGACCGGCACCGCGCTGCTCAACGTTCGCAGCCCCGCGAGCGGCACCCTGATCGCGCAGGTGCGCCCCGCGACGCTCGAGGACTACGAGCACGTGGTGAGCTCGGCGGTCGAGGTCGCGGCGCGCTGGCGCGAGGTGCCGGCACCGAAGCGCGGTGAGGCCGTGCGGCTCATCGGCGAGGAGCTGCGCCGCCACAAGGAGGACCTCGGCACGCTGGTCTCGCTCGAGAACGGCAAGATCCTCGCCGAAGGGCTCGGCGAGGTTCAGGAGATGATCGACATCGCCGACTTCGCCGTCGGGCAGTCACGCATGCTCTACGGGCTCAGCATGCATTCCGAGCGGCCTCAGCACCGGATGTTCGAGCAGTGGCATCCGCTCGGGGTCGTCGGCATCATTTCGGCTTTCAACTTCCCCGTCGCGGTATGGTCGTGGAACGCCTTCCTTGGAGCGGTGTGCGGCAACGCCTGCATCTGGAAGCCCTCGCACAAGACCCCCCTCACCGCACTCGCGGTGCAGCACCTGTGCAACCGTGCACTCGAGTCGGCGCATCTGCCTGCGGTCTTCCAGCTGTTCGTCGATGCCGGCACCGGCCTTGCGACCCGTATGGTGGAGGACCGCCGCATTGCGCTCGTCTCCTTCACCGGCTCGACCGAGGTCGGCCGCAAGGTCGGCGAGCGCGTCGCGGCACGGCTCGGCAAGAGCCTGCTCGAGCTCGGTGGCAACAATGCGGTGATCGTCGATGAGACCGCCAATCTCGATCTGGCGGTGCCGGCCATCGTCTTCGGCGCCGTCGGCACCGCCGGCCAGCGCTGCACCTCGACCCGCCGCGTGTTCGCACACAAGGCCATCCTCGGTGAGCTCGAGCGCCGGCTGGTACACGCCTACGGCCAGGTCCGCATCGGCGATCCACTCGAGAACGGCACGCTGATGGGTCCGCTGATCGATTCGCAGGCGGTCGAGAGCTACAAGGCGGCCGTCAGCGCCGCGCGCGGCGCGGGCGGTGAGATCCTTTACGGCGGCAAGGTGCTGGAGCGCTCCGGAAATTTTGTCGAGCCGACCATCGTGCGGGCGCGCAACGAGTGGCCGATCGTGCAGACCGAGACCTTCGCTCCCATCCTGTACGTCATCCCGGTCGATTCGCTGCAGCAGGCGATCGCGCAGCAGAACGCCTCGGCGCACGGTCTGTCCTCGGCATTGTTCACCGACCGCCTGCGGAACGCGGAGACGTTCCTTTCCTCCGCGGGCAGCGATTGCGGCATCGCCAACGTCAATCTCGGCACCTCGGGCGCGGAGATCGGCGGGGCGTTCGGAGGTGAGAAGGACACTGGCGGTGGCCGCGAATCCGGCTCCGACGCCTGGAAAACCTACATGCGCCGCCAGACCAACACCGTCAACTGGAGCCGCGACCTGCCGCTCGCCCAGGGTATCGAGTTCAAGCTCGATTCCTAGTTGCCTCACCGCCCCGGCAGGCGCACCTTGAAGCGTGCGCCACCGAGTGGCGAGGCGTCGATGGAGAGCTTGCCGCCGTAGAGGTCCACGGTGTCGTGCACCATGGCGAGCCCGAGACCGTGCCCCGGGACTTTCTCATCGGCGCGCACCCCGCGCTGCAGCACCCGCGCGCGATCGGCGGCGGAGATTCCCGGCCCGTCATCTTCCACCACCACGCACAAGCGCTCGCGTGTCTGCGCGCTCTCATCGGTCGTAGCGCTGAAACGCACGCGCGTCCGGCACCACTTGCAGGCGTTGTCGAGCAGATTGCCGAGCAGCTCGGTGAGATCACCGCGATCGCCGATGAACTGTGCCGCGGGTGCGCCGGCGAGCTCGATGACGAGGTCCTTGCCGCCATAGACGCGCAGCAGCGTCGCGCGCAGCTCCGCGGCGACCTGCCCTACCTCCACGGGCGCCTGGCCGAGGAGCGCGCCGCCTGAGGCTGCGGCGCGTTTGAGCTGGTGCTCGATGATGCCGCTCATGCGGTCGATCTCGGTGCTGACCGTAGTGCTCGCGCCTTCCGCACGCATCACGGCGAGCGGCGTCTTCAGGCTGTGGGCCAGATTGCCGAGGGTGTTGCGGTAGCGCGCAACACGCTTGCGCTCGCCGATGAGCAGTGCATTGAGATTACCGGCGACGCCGGCGAGCTCGCGGGGGTAGCCGCCGCCGAGCCGCTCGCGGCGCCCCTCCTCCACCTCGTGGATCTCGCGCTCCATGCGCCGCACCGGGCCCAGCACCCAGTGCAGCAGCGCGGCCAGGGTGACCATCAGCAGCAGCATGAGCGTGAGGAACCAGCTGCCGAGCTTGCGCCGGAAGCGCCACAGCTCCTGCTGATAGGGACCGAGGCTCGTCGCCACGCTGAAGGTGAGCGAGCGCGCCGCCGCCGGCCCGCCCTCGAACTGGATCGAGCGGCTGGCGATGGCTACCCGGTCATCGCCGAAGGTGGCATAGGAAAGGTTGCGCTCACCGCCGGAGAGCAGCGGGCCAAAATCGCTGTTGAGGCCGGCCGTCGAGGGAGAGCGCCAGTCATGCCCGGCGGAGCGGATCTGCGCATACAGGCCCGAGCGGGGAGTCTCGAGCCGCACATCGAGGGTGTGCGGTGCGGGTGCGTAGCCACCATCCGGCTGCGGCTCCACGGCCGCGATCAGCGCCACCATCTGGCGGTCGAGCTCGTCCTGGAGCGTCCGCTGTGCCACCTCGCGGAAGCCCGTATCGAGCACCAGCATCACCACCCCGCAGAACAGTGCGAGCAGCACCGACACCGAGAGCAACAGTCGCCGGCTGAGTGAGTGCACGCGGCCGCCGCCGCCGTCTCAGGTGCCCGGGTCCCGGGGCAGCGCGAGCCGATAACCGCGTCCGCGCAGTGTCTCGATCGGGCGGACACGATCTTCCGGGTCGAGCTTGCGCCGCAGGCGCCCGACCAGCACCTCGATGACGTTGCTGTCGCGCTCGTAATCCTGGTCGTACAGCCGCTCGGTCAGCTCGCTCTTCGAGATCACATCGCCAGCCCGCAACATGAGGTGCTCGAGGATACGGTATTCGAAGGTGGTCAATTCGACCGGCGCGCCGTCGACGCTCACGGTCTGCGCGC
>JAFAVO010000124.1 GCA_019242385.1 Gammaproteobacteria bacterium
TGGGCGCGGAAGCGGTGCAGCCTCCCTTCGGCCAGATCGAGCGCCACGACCCCGCGGCACACCCCCGATTCCATGATCAGGTCGATGGCGAAGTACTCGTTGAAGAAGGTGGCGGCATGGCGGATCGACTGCTGGTACAGGGTGTGCAGCATGGCATGCCCGGTGCGGTCGGCCGCAGCGCAGGTGCGCTGCGCGATGCCCTTGCCGAAGTGGGTGGTCATGCCGCCGAAGGGACGCTGATAGATGAGCCCCGCCTCGGTGCGCGAGAACGGCACCCCGTAGTGCTCGAGCTCGATGACCGCCGCCGGCGCCTCCCGGCACATCAGCTCGATGGCGTCCTGGTCGCCGAGCCAGTCCGAGCCCTTGACGGTGTCATACATGTGCCAGCGCCAGTCGTCCTCGCCCATGTTGCCGAGGGCGGCAGAGATGCCGCCCTGGGCAGCGACCGTGTGGCTGCGGGTGGGGAAGAGCTTGCTGATACAGGCGGTCGAGAGGCCGCTCTCGGCGAGACCGAGCGTCGCGCGCAGTCCCGCGCCGCCCGCGCCCACCACGATCACATCGTAGGTGTGGTCGATGAAAGCGCCTGCGCCACTCATGCGGCGGCCCCGAAGGCCACCTTCAGCACCGCCAGTACTCCGGCCGCCGCCAGCAGCACGTGCGCGAACCCGACCACCACCAGCACGAGCGTGCGCGCACCGGCGCCATGCACGTAGTCCTCCACCACCACGCGCACGCCGAGTTGCGAGTGCCAGGCGGCGATCAGGACCAGCAGGATGAGGAGCAAGGCGGTCGAGCTCTGGCTCATCCAGGCAATGAGCGCGGCATGCCCGAGGGAGGGCAGACTGAGCAGCGAGACCACGAACCACACCATGAGCGGTACCAGCGCAATCGAGCTCAGCCGTTGATGCCACCAGTGACGCACGCCTGCGCGGGCGGCGCCCTGGCCGAGCACCCTGCCGAGCGGACTGCGCAAGCTCATGTGGCGCGCATTCCCGCGAACCAGACCCGATACACGAGCAGCAGGATGAGCACCAGGCTCACCGCGATGACGAGCCGTGCGCTGCTGCGCGACTGCGCGCGCTCGAGGCCGCGGCCGGTGTCCCACACCAGGTGCCGCACACCGGCCACGAGGTGATAGCAGAAGGCAACGATCAGCGCCACGTAGATGAGTTGCGTGAGCGGCGCGGTCAACACGCGCAGCGCGCGCGCGTAGCTGCGTGCGCCACCCGCCACCGCCACGAGCCAGTAGACCAGCAGCAGCAGACCCGCCGACAGCGCCACCCCGGTGAATCGGTTGGCAATGGAGGTCGCCAGGGTGTACCGGGACATTCTGTACACCGACAGGTGCGGCGAGAGCGGTCGCGTCGGCATAAACGGTGAGCTAGAGGTCGATGCAGCGGCCGTGCCTGCGCCCCAACGGTCCGCCGAGCTCGCGAGATGCGTAGAGGGCTGAGGTCTCGTCCGCGGGCATCGACATGGCCGTCAAGTCTGCCAGAATCCACTGCGGGCAGCCACGCACTGCCTGCGGATCAACAACGGCCAACTCCATGCACAGCGACCTGAGCACCGTGTCACTCGCTACGCTCGGCGTGCTGCGTGCACGCGGTCCTGATGTGCTGTCCTTCCTTCAGGGGCAGTTGTCGAATGACCTTGCGCGGCTTGCGCCGCAGCGCTCGCTGCTTGCCGGTTTCCACAATCCGCAGGGGCGCGTCATCGCGTTGCTGCGGCTGCTGCAGCACTCGCCTGATGACCTGCTCGCAGTTCTGCCGGCCGAGCTCGTCACGCCGGTGATTGCGCGGCTCTCGAGGTTCATCCTGCGCGCCAAAGTGAAGCTGACCGATGAGTCGCAGCAGTGGCACGTCCATGGGTTGCTTGGCGCCGAGGATGCTGCGCTGCCCGCGGCCGCGAACCAGGCGGCACGGATCGGTGAGGCGATCATCGTGCGGCTCGCCTGCGGGCAGCCGCGCTGGCTGCTCCTCAGCGCGCGCCCCGAGGCGCCGTTGCCCGCCATCCTGCCCGGCGCAGACCCGCTCGCCTGGCAGCGTCTGGCAGTGGCCGCCGGCGAGCCGCAGGTCTACGCCGCCACATCCGAGGAGTTCATCGCCCAGATGCTCAATCTCGATTGTCTGGACGCCATCGCCTTCGACAAGGGCTGCTACACGGGTCAGGAAATCATCGCCCGCGCCCACTACCGCGGACGCGTGAAGCGGCGCATGCAGCGCTTCGTCACCGCAGCGGTGCGCACGCTCGAGCGCGCGGATGTTGGCACCCTCAGTGACGGGCGCGCCTTCAAGGTCGTCGAGGTGGCGCCGCGCGCCGATGGCCGCTGCGAGTTCCTCGCCGTGACGCAACTGACCGATCGCGAGCCAGCCGAGGCGCGTGCGTCCGGGGCCGACGCGGCGGCACTCGAGGCCGAGCAGCTCGCGCTGCCCTACCCGCTGCCTGAATGAGACTCCGGACGCATGTGCGGGAAGAGGATGACGTCGCGGATCGAGGGCGAATCGGTAAAGAACATCACCAGGCGGTCGATGCCGACGCCGAGACCCGCGGCCGGTGGCATGCCGTACTCGAGCGCGCGCACGTAGTCCGCGTCGAAGAACATCGCCTCCTCGTCACCGCGTTCCTTGCGTGCGGCCTGCATGCGGAAGCGGGCCGCCTGGTCCTCCGGATCGTTGAGCTCGGAGAAGCCGTTGGCGATCTCGCGCCCGGCGAGGAAGAACTCGAAGCGGTCGGCGATGAAGGGGTCGGCATCGTTGCGGCGCGACAGCGGCGACACCTCCGCCGGATAGGCATAGACGAAGGTCGGGTCGAGGAGCCGCGCCTCGACGGTCTTCTCGAAGATCTCCATCTGCAACTTGCCGGCCCCATCCTGCGGATCAAACGGAATGCCGAGCTCGCTGCAGTGGTGGCGCAGGCGGCTGAGGTCCC
>JAFAVO010000067.1 GCA_019242385.1 Gammaproteobacteria bacterium
CCAGCTTGCCGAGGGTGAGAGCGGGGCCCTGGCCGTAGACCACGCGCATCGATCGGTACGCATACCAGGCGATGTAGAGCGTGACCGCCGCCGAGATCCAGCCGGAAACAGGGCGCAGCAGCGCCGAGGCGAGCCCTGCCAGCATCACCAGCAGGAAGACGAAGGCGTGATTGTGCACGAACAGCAGCAGGTGCTCGACGTAATAGTGCCGCGGCCGCCAGTACATCAGCATCATCGCGCCGGCGAGCAGCGGCAGAAAAATGAACATGGCCCGCGGCACGTTGTGCAGGAACACGGCGGGCAGCGAGTGGCCCTTGTCGAGCACCAGGCGCACGCAGGCGCGTTGCGCGGCCGGCTGCACGCGCTCGTGCCACGGCCCTTCGTAGCTCACACCCTTGGCGCAGATACGCTCCGCATGCTGCTCGGCCGACTCCCCGGGCAGCGGCGCGCCGAAGGTGCTCTCATCGAGCGGGGTGAGGACGGTGCGCGCCGGACCGCTGGGGGAGGGATCGACCTGCACCACCCGCACCTGCTCGTGCGTCGCCGCGGCCCACAGGAAAAACACCACCGAGATGACCAGATACAGCCGCACCGGCGGCAGGTAGCGGGCGCGGCGGCCGCTCAGGAACTCTCGTGTCAGGTAGCCGGGGCGGAACAGCAGCGCGCCGAGCGTGCGCCACACGCGCGAATCGGCATGGGTCAGATCCTCCATGGCCACCTGCGCGAAGTGCCACAGCGAGTGCACCGGCGGCTCGAGCCGCTGGCCGCAGGCGGGGCAGTAGCGTCCGGTCACGACGGCGCTGCAGTTCTCACAGCGTGCGCTCATGGCGGCGACCTGTGCCACGAGGCTCGTGCCTGCCGCGGTTTGCGCCTCCGGCACGGGTCCGGCCGCGGCGGCCGTGTTCATGCGACGTGGATGCTGGACCTCGCGGCCGGCTGCGCCGAAGCGGCGAGCTCCTGCGGCTCGAAGTCATCGACGTTGACCAGGTCCATGACCTTGCGATCGTACTCGCGCAGCGCTGCGGCTTCCGTCTCGGAGATGATGTCGGCGGCGAGTGCCTGCTGAACGCGGCCGGGGAAGTCGAGCGCGGTCACGCGGCCGGTGTTGACCCCTTCCACACGTATGCGTTTCTCGAGCGGCTCGAGCTGCACCGCGAGCAGCAGCGCCTCCTGCAGCAGCCCGAGCGGATTGTGCGGCTCGAGCGTGCGATAGACGAGCTGGCCGAGCCGCTCGCGTGCCTGCGTCGGCGCGGTCACGAGCGCGGCGAGCGTGCCCTCGAGCCGGTCGTGCGGCGCGGAGTACACGCGGCCGCGCGGAAAGATGAGCGCACGCATCAGTCCGGCGAGCAGCGCATTGGGAAAATTGCGCAGGAATCCGTGCAGCTGCTCCTGCGCGTCATAGAGCAGAGTGCGGCACGACCACTCGACCATCGGCAGGTCCTCGAGCTGACGCCCCTGGTTCTCGTGATGCTTGAGCACCATCGAGGCGAGGTACAGGCAGGAGAGCACATCACCGAGCCGCGCCGAGAGGCTCTCCTTCTTCTTCAGGTAGCCGCCGAGCGCCAGCATCGCTACATCCACCGCGAAGGCGAAGGCGGCGGAGAAACGCACCACGTGCTGGTAGTAGCGGGCGGTGGCGCCCTGCACCGGTGCGCGCGTGAAGCGCGCGTGCGTGAGCGCCATGATGAAGGAGCGCACCGCGTTCGAGAGGGTGAAGCCGATGTGGCCGAAGAGCGCGCGGTCGAACTCGTCCACGCCCGCGGAGCGGTCGGGATTGCGCGCGGCATTCATCTCGCGCAGCACGAACGGATGGCAGCGCAGCGCGCCCTGGCCGAAGATGATGAGGTTGCGGGTGAGGAGGTTGGCTCCCTCCACGGTGATCGCCACCGGCACGATCTGATAGCCGCGGCCGAGATAATTCTTCGGACCGAGCATGATGCCCTTGCCGCCGTGCACATCCATGGCGTCATTCGCCACCTGCCGGCCCATCTCGGTGACGTGATACTTGAGCATCGCCGAGGGCACCGCGGGCTTTTCCCCGCCATCGATGGCGGCTGCGGTGACCGAGCGCGCCGCATCCATGGTGTAGGTGAGCCCCGCCATGCGTGCGATGAGCGACTCGACCCCCTCGAAGCGCGCGATCGGCTGATTGAACTGGGCGCGAATGCGCGCATAGGCACCCGTGGCCCACACCCCCGCCTTGGCGGCGCCCGTTGTGTTCGAGGGCAGCGAGATGCAGCGTCCCACCGAGAGCTGCTCGACCAGCATGCGCCAGCCCGCGCCCGCCATCGCCGGACCGCCGATGATGCAATCGAGCGGCACGAACACATCGCGCCCGTGGATGGGACCGTTCTGGAACGGGATGTTGAGTGGAAAGTGGCGCCGCCCGATGCTCACGCCCGGGGTGTTGCGCGGAATCAGCGCGCAGGTGATGCCGAGGTCGGTCTTCTCGCCGAGCAGCCGCTCCGGATCGAACATGCGGAAGGCGAGGCCGATGACCGTCGCCACCGGCGCGAGCGTGATGTAGCGCTTGGAGAAATTGAGCCTCAGTCCGAGCACCTCGCGCCCCTGCCACAGCCCACGGGTGACGATGCCGGTATCGGGGATGGAGGCCGCATCCGAGCCGGCGCGCGGACCGGTGAGCGCGAAGCAGGGCACCTCCTCGCCACGCGCGAGTCGCGGCAGGTAGTAGCTCTTCTGCTCCTCGGTGCCGTAGTGGTTGAGCAGCTCCGCGGGTCCGAGCGAGTTTGGTACCGCGACCGTGGAGGAGGCGGTCGGACTGCGGCTCGCGATCTTGGCGAGCACGCAGGAGTGCGCATAGGCCGAGAACTCGAGCCCGCCGTAGCGCCGGGGAATGATCATGGCGAAGAAGCCGCGCGTCTTGAGGAACTCCCACACCTGCGGCGGCAGATCGGCGCGCTCGTGCGTGATGCTCCACTCATCGAGCATGCGGCACAGCTCTTCGCAGGGGCCATCGAGAAAGGCCTGCTCGGCGGGGGTGAGCTGCGGTGGGCGTGCCGCGAGCAGCTTCTCCCACTTCGGCGCGCCGCTGAAGAGCTCACCATCCCACCACACCGTGCCCGCTTCCAGCGCCTCTTTCTCGGTCTGCGACATGCGCGGCAGCAGTTTCAGGTAAGTCTTCATGAAGGGGCGCGTGATCAGCGCCTTGCGCAGCGGGCGCACGTTCAGCAGCCAGAGCGCCGCGAGCAGCACCCACAGGAATCCCTTCCATACACCGGCCGGCGCACTGCTCGCGCCGAAAAAGGTGTAGGCGGCGAGCAGCGCGGTGAAGGTCACCGTGAAGGCGAGCAGCGACAGACGCCGATAGGCGAGGAACAGCACCGCCGCGATGAAGAGCAGGGTGATGACGCCGCCGATCTGGGTGAGCGCGTAAGCCGCCGCCAGCACGACGATCAGAGATATGACGGCACCCAACATCCAGGTTTCCTCCTTGGCCGCGCCGCGCCTCAGCCGAGCAGGTCGCTCACCCCGGCGCGCTCTTCGCGCAGCTCCGCGTGGGTCGCATCGAGGCGCTGGCGGCTGAACTCATCGAGTGACAGGCCCGGGACGATGCGGTAGTCGCCATTGCTCACCGTGACCGGGTACGAGAACACCACGCCCGACTCGATTCCGTAGCTGCCGTCGGCGGGCACCGCCATGCTCACCCAGTCGCCGGCGGGCGTGCCGTGCACCCAGGTGTGCACGTGATCGATCGCCGCCGAGGCGGCCGAGGCGGCCGAGGATGCGCCGCGCGCCTTGATGACCGCGGCCCCGCGCTGCTGCACGGTTGGAATGAAGGTCTCGGTGATCCACTTCGCCTCGACCAGCGATCGGGCCGGCCGCCCGCTGACCTCCGCGTGTGACAGGTCCGGATACTGGGTCGCGGAGTGGTTGCCCCAGATGGTCATGCGGCGGATATCGCTCACGTGGCTCGCGGTCTTCTCGGCCAGCTGCGCGAGTGCGCGATTGTGATCGAGACGCGTCATCGCGGTGAAGTGGCGCGGCTCGAGATCCGGCGCGTTGGCCTGGGCGATGAGCGCGTTGGTGTTGGCGGGATTGCCCACCACCAGCACTTTGACACTGCGATCGGCCACCTCGTTGAGCGCTTTGCC
>JAFAVO010000180.1 GCA_019242385.1 Gammaproteobacteria bacterium
GGTTGCACCCCGACGCCGGCCCTGAAGAGATAGCCGGCGATCACCGGTCCGAGCGCCGCGCCGCCGCGACCCACGCCGATGACGAAGCCGGTGCCGGTGGCGCGCACGTGCGTCGGGAACACGTGCGCGAACAGCAGGTACAGCCCGGCGATCGAGGCGTTGGTGAAAAAGCCCGCGACGGTGAGGATGGTGCGCAGGTTGCCGGCATCGGCCGCGCCGTGGCCGAAGCGCACGATCATGAGAGCACCGGCAATCAGCGTGCAGATGGTGAGCGGCTTCAGTCCCACGCGCGTGGCGAGCAGGCCGAACAACGCCCCACCGGTGGCGCCGCCGAGGCTCACCCAGGTGAGCATGGCTGCGGACTGCGAGGCGTAGCCCATGTCGGCGACGATCTTGGGCACCCATTTCAGGATGAAGTAGAAGCTGCTGATGTGGGCGAAGTAGGCAAAGGTGATCAGTACCGTCGTAGCGAGCAGCGCCGGCCGCAGGATGTCGGCGACCGAGCGCTTCTCCATGGCCGGTGCGAGTGCGCTCAGCTCGGCGGCGGGCGGATGACCGAGTCGAATGAGGATGCGGTTGATGTGCGCGAGCGCACCCGGTGCGCGGCGGCGGTCGAGGAATGCCACCGACTCGGGCAGCAGGAAATAGACGATCGGCAGGAACGCGGCGGTCGCCCAGGCGCCGCCCAGGAACACGGCATGCCAGCTGGCGTGCGCGAGGAGCCGCTGTACCAACAATCCGCCGATGACCCCGCCGAGTGGGTAGCCGATCACCATGAGCGAGAGCGCAAAGCTGCGCGAGCGCCGGTTGGAGAGCTCGGCGGCCGCGGCGTTGATGGCCGCGAGTGTGCCGCCAATCCCCAACCCCGTGAGCAGCCGCCATGGCAGCAGGTGCGCGACTGCATGCGCATGAGCGGCGCCGAACATACCGGCGGCCATCGCGATCAGGCACCCAAGTATGGTCGGCCGCCGGCCGAGCTTGTCGGCGACGCCGCCGAGCAGCAGCGAGCCGGCGGCCATGCCGAACAGCTCCATCGAGAGCGTCCAGCCGAGCAGCGCCTTGTCGATGTGCCAGTCGCGGGCAATTCCGGGAGAGGCGAAGCTGATCGAGAGCACATCGAATCCATCGAGCGCATTCAGCCCGACGGTGACCAGCACCGCGAGCCACTGGCGCCGTCGCATGACGCCATGATCGATGATGGATTTCGGGTCCCGGCCCGTCATGTTCCCCCCGGTGTCCACCGCCGCAGCTTATTCGTGAATGCGGGTGAGCAGCTCGATGAGTTTGGCCACTTCCTTGTCATTGAAGCGCGACTTGAGCCAATGCTCGTGCTGCTGGATGGCGCGCTTGGCAGTGGCGAGTGCCCTGCGCCCGCGCTCGGTGAGATTGAGCGCCTGCTTGCGACCGTCACTGCGGGACTTGCGCCGCACCAGGTAGCCCTTGGCCTCGAGGCGGTTGACGATGGCCATGGTGGTGGCGCGGTCCATGCGCATGCGCTGCGCCAGACCGGTCTGCGCGATATCGGGGTGATCATCGATCAGCCACAGGGCCGAGACCTGCTTCTGCGTGAGATCGAGCTCGGCAAAGGTCTCGGTGAAGTGCCGGTAGACCGCGCCGTGCGCGAGGCGGATATGAAAGCCGACGATGTTGCGGATCTCGCCGATGTCCTCATCACCCGCTACGTGCGGTGTGGTGATCGCGACGGACTCTTTGGGAAGTTTCGGCATCGCCTACCCCGGGCCTGATTGTTAGTATAACTTACAAACTCCCGCCGACGAGGGAACGTGCCATGAGCCACTTTCCTGCTACCCCCGCCTTCAGCGGCTTCAACACGCCCTCGCGCATCGAAGCGGACATCCTCGATCTGGCGCACACGGGCACCATTCCGCCCGAGCTCGATGGCGCTTTCTTCCGCGTGCAGCCCGATCCCCAGTTTCCGCCGCGCCTCGGCGATGACATCGCCTTCAACGGCGATGGCATGATCAGCCGCTTCCACATCCATCAGGGCCGCTGCGATTTCCGCCAGCGCTGGGCGCGTACCGACAAATGGCAGCTGGAGCATGCCGCCGGCCGGGCCCTGTTCGGGGCCTATCGTAACCCGCTCACCGATGAGGAGTCGGTACGGGGGCGGATACGCGGCACCGCCAACACCAACGCCTGGATTCACGGCGGCCGGCTGTACGCGTTGAAGGAGGATTCACCCGCCCTGGTGATGAACGCTGCGACCCTCGAGACCGAAGGCTACACCTCCTTCAACGGCAGGATGACCGGTCAGACCTTCACCGCGCACCCGAAGGTGGACCCCCACACCGGCAACATGCTCGCCTTCGGCTACGCCGCCTCGGGACTGTGCACCGATGACTGCACCTTCTACGAGATCACCCCGAGCGGTGAGCTGATCCGCGAGCTGTGGTTCAAGGCGCCGTATTACTGCATGATGCACGACTTCGCCATCACCCCGGACTACGCGCTCTTCCACATCGTCCCCTCGATCGGCAGCTGGGAGCGGCTGCGCCAGGGTTTGCCGCACTTCGGCTTCGACACGCAGCTGCCGGTGTACCTGGGGGTCCTGCCGCGCCGCGCCGGCGCAACCGCGCGCGATATCCGCTGGTTCAAACGCGACAACTGCTTCGCCAGCCACGTGCTGAACGCCTTCCAGGAAGGCACCCGTATCCATTTCGACACGCCGGAAGCGAGGAACAACATGTTCCCGTTCTTCCCGGACGTGCGCGGCGCGCCGTTCAATCATCAGGAGGCGCAGAGCTTTCTCACCCGCTGGACCGTGGACATGAGCGCCGATGCCGCGCAGTTCGCAGGTGTCGAGCGGCTCACCGAGACGGCCGCGGAATTCCCGCGCATCGACGAGCGCTTCACCGGTCTGCCTTACCGCCACGGCTGGCTGCTCGAGATGGACCTGCGCCGGCCGGTGGAGCTGCGCGGGGGCAGCGCCGGCGGCCTGCTCATGAACTGCCTGTTGCACAAGGATCTCGCCAGCGGCGCGGAGCAGCACTGGTGGTGCGGGCCGGTATCGAGCCTGCAGGAGCCATGCTTCATTCCGCGCCACCGCAAAGCGGCAGAGGGCGATGGCTGGATCGTGCAGATCTGCAACCGCCTGGACGAGCACTGCAGCGACCTGCTGCTGTTCGACGCGCTGGAGATCGCCGGGGGGCCGATCGCGACCGTCCATGTGCCCATCCGCCTGCGCTTTGGCCTGCACGGCAACTGGGCGGACGCGCGGGATATCGGGCTCGCGTGAGCCACCCCAGGAAATCGCGCCTCGCGCGCACGAAGGCTCACGTCCAAGAAGACGCGCGATTTCCCGGGGACCCCGGGGCCCGATTCAGAGGCCAGGGGCGGGTTGCGCCGCCTGTATCTGCTCCCCACCGCGCAGCGCACGCTCGATGAGTCCCGCTTCATCGCGGCGCACGCGCCGTGCCAGCGCGATCAGCATCAGCACGATCGGCGGGGCCACCCAGTTAATGGAGAGAATCGCAGCCGCGAGATCGCCGCCGTTGGCGTCGGCGATCATGCCCACCACGAACGGCCCGATGCCGATACCGAACAGTGTGTAGACGACGAGGTAGAGGCTCGCGGTGATGCCACGCATGCGCGGCAGCACCTGCTCGAACATCAGGGCGTACAGCGGCGGGTACCACGCAGTCAGCACCAGGCTGTAGAGCACGAAGCGCGCATAGAACGACAGCGGATCGGGCGCGTGATAGACCCAGATGGCGATGAGCGGCGAGACGCCGAGTGCGACCAGCGTGACGTAGGCACGCCCGGCCCCGGGAAAGCGCGCATTGATGCGGTCTGAGAGCGGCCCCGCCATCATCGGTCCGACGATGCCGAGTGCACCCGCCAGCAGGCCGAACTGCAGCCCGGTGGCCGCAGGCGACAGCCCATAGTGCTTCATGAGGAACGAAGGGGTGAAACCCATGGTGCCGTAGTTGATCATCATCTGCAGTGCCGCCACTGCGAAGCACAGCAGCAGTGCCGGGGAGCCGGTGATCACCTCGAAGGCGGGACGGTCGGCGAGACTCAGCCGCTGCAGCAGGTTCACCACCACCAGCGCGCCGAAGCCCACCACCGCCCACTGCAGCACGTGCGGGCTCACCGCCAGTGAGCCGAAGTGCAGCGGCGGCCGCGGGGATAGCGTCGATGTCAGGCGTACCAACAGCACTGCGGCAACCACCACCACGAGCGTCGCTGCCAGGCTGACACTCCAGTAGCGTGCGCCGGCACGCCGGCTGGCGAGGGTCAGCCAGTTGATGCCGGGTGTCACCGCGCCGAGCAGTCCGAGACTCGCGCGGAAGGGGTGCGGATCAGGCGGCGACTCGATCCCGTCCAGGCGCCCGCGCCGCGGCTCGGGCATCCGCCACAGGAGCACGGCCAGCACCAACCCCGGGGCCGCGGCGAGCAGAAATGCGAACTGCCACCCCTTCAGTCCGAGCGGGGCGGCGCGCGCCGCATGCAGGTGATCCCACCAGTCCGCCGCGACGCCACCGAGCACCGAGGAGCCGCCGAGGCCAAGCGCGATCGCCGCAGCGATCACCGCCATGGCAAAGCCGCGCCGCGGCTTGGGATAGTGATCCAACACCAGCGAGATCCCCGCGGGCTGCGCCGAGCCTTCGCCGATGCCGACCCCGAGACGGGACGCAGCCAGCAGCGCAAAGCCGTGCGCGGCCGCGGCCAGCGCCGTCGCCACTGACCAGAAGGCGAGTGTGATCCCGAGCAGCCGCGTGCGCACCCAGCCGTCGGCCAGCCGCCCGATGGGCAGCGAGAACAGGGCGTAGAACAGCGCAAACACCGTGCCGTACAGCAGGCCCATCTCGGCATCGCCGATGCCGATGTCGTGCTTGATGCGCGGAGCGAGGATGGCGAGGATGTTGCGATCGAGCAGGCTCATCGCGTTGGTGAGCGCCACCAGCGCCAGCGCGTAGCCGGCGCTCCTGGTGAAGGCTGCGCGGCTCACAGCCTGAACCAGCGCTCGGCGTTGCTCTGCATCAGCTTCTTCTTGGTCGCGAGCGGTATGTCGAGGTTGTCGTGGGTGCGCACCTCGTCGGCGTGAAACTGATACGGATAGTCCATGGCGTACATCACCCGGTCCTCGCCCACCACCTGTTGCGTGAAGCGGATCGCCGGCTCCCAGGCCATGCCGCTGGTGGTGATGAGGACGTTCGAGCGCAGGTACTCGAGAATGGTCTTCTTCAGCGGCCGCAGGCACGCGTAGCGCTGCGAGCGCACGGTGGCCTGGTGCATGTAGTCGATGCGGTAGATCCAGAAGGGCAGCGCCTCGCCCATGTGCCCCACCATGATCTGCAGATCCGGGTAGCGGTCGAAGATACCGCTGGTGATCAGCCGCAGCAGATGCAGCCCGACCTCGACGCCGAAGCCGAACACCGCCCCATCGAGCCCGGCCTCCAGCATCGGCCCGATCATCGCATCCGGGGGCGAGGACGGGTGGATGTACAGCGGCTGGCCCGTCTCGGTCAGCGCGCGGAAAATCGGGTCGAACTTCGGATGATCGAGATACTCACCCTGGGTGTGGCTGTTGATCTGCACGCCCTTGAAGTTCAGCTCGCGCGCGCCTCGCAGGATCTCGCCGGCGGACCACACTGGGTCCTGCGGAGCGACGGTGGTCATGCCGATGTAGCGATCCTGGTGGGCCGCGACGTGCCCGGCCAGGTAGTCGTTGGCGCGCCGCGCGAGGCCACGCGCCTCCTCCAGGTCCGTGAGCGGCTGCGCGCCGGGCGCGGTGAGGGCGAGGACCGCCCTGTCGATGCCGGTCTCGTCCATGTGCCGCAGACGCTGCTCGCCGAGGTCGAGCAACCGCTCGAGGATGGTGGTGGCGCGCTCGGATGGGCTGCGTGCATAGAATCCCCAGAGCGAAGTCACTCCCTTGTCCGCGCTGCCCTCCTTCACCATGCGCAGGTAGCAGTCGATCTGCTCGCGCGTCGCGAAGGCTTCTTCGGTAGCGATGCGCAGGTAGCCGCGGTCGCCGCCGGTCTTCAGCTCATGGCTCACGCGTCAGCCTTCGTGGACCGCCTTGACGACCATGCACGACATGACCCCTTCTGGGCCATTCTCGGACCCATGACCCGACCACTTGACCCCGCCGAAGGGCGCATCGCCGGCGCTGAGCGTCGTGGTGTTGATGCATAACATCCCGGTCTCCACCTCGCGCGCGAGCCGCCGCTGCCGCGCGGCGTCGCTGGTCCAGGCGAAGGCGGCCAGCCCGTAAGGCAGGCGGTTGGCCTCGGCGATCATGTCCGCCTCGGTGCGGAAGGGATTGACGAGCGCAACGGGGCCGAAGGGCTCCTCGTTCATGATGGGCGCGCTCAGGGGAATCTCCGACAACACCGTCGGTGCATAGAAGTAGCCCTGCGTGCCCAGGCGCCGGCCGCCGGTGTGGATCCGGGCACCGGCGCGCACCGCGCCCCCGATCAGCCGCTCCATGGCATCCGGCCGGCGCGGATTGGCCATCGGACCCATCTGCACGCCCTCCTCCAGTCCGTTGCCGACCCGCAGCTGCGCGGCGCGCTCGCTGAAACCGCTGAGAAAACGCTCGTAGACGCCTTCCTGCACGATGAAGCGGGTCGGCGAGACACACACCTGCCCGGCATTGCGGTGCTTGGACGCGACCATCGCCTTCAATACCTGCTCGAGATCGGCGTCCTCGAAGACCAGCACCGCGCCATGGCCGCCGAGCTCCATGGTGGTGCGCTTGCAATCCTCGGCGGCCAGCTTCATGAGGTGCTTGCCGACCACGGTCGAGCCCGTGAAGCTCAGCTTGCGGATGACGGGGGAGGCGAGCAGGTGCCTCGAGACCTCATCCGGAACACCGAACACCGCCTGCGCCACCTCCTTCGGCAGCCCGGCATCGAGCAGCGACTGGAGCACCGCGAGTGCCGAGGCGGGCGCTTCCTCTGCGGCCTTCATGATCACCGAGCAGCCGGCTGCGATCGGCGCGCCGAGCTTGCGGCCCGGATTGCCGATGGGGAAGTTCCAGGGCGCGAACGCCGCGACCGGCCCGACCGGCTCGAAGCTCACGGTGGAGCGCAGGCCGGCGGGGCGCACGAGCTGACGACCGTACAGGCGGTGGCACTCGCCTGCGTAGAACTCGAACAGCGTGACGTTCATCATCACTTCGATGCGCGACTCGGCGAGCGTCTTGCCCTCTTCCAGCGTTGCGATGCGCGCGATCTCCTCCTGACGCTCGCGCAGCAACTGCGCGGCTCCCAACAGCACGGCCGCGCGCTGCTGCGCCGGTGCCTCGCGCCATAGCCGGAATCCCCGCTGCGCGGCATCGAGCGCCCGATCCAGATCGGCTGGCTCTGCGAGGGGCAGCGCGCCGAGCGCAGCCGCGGTGGCGGGGTTGACGACCGTATGGGTGCGGCGGTGCGCGGCGGGGATCTGCTCCCCGTCGATGATCATGTGCAGCCGCGGGTAGCCCCGGTCCGTGCTCACGGTGTCACGCACCCTGCGCCTCCAGCTGCTCGAGGCGCTCGACCTCGCGGCCGTAGGGTCTGACACCCCGCGAGATGGTGAAGGCCGCGAGCGGCAGCAGAATCGCCGCGGTCAGCACGATGCTCTTCCACAGGTCGGCGTCGTTGCGGAAGACACGCTGGGTCACGCTGCCGATCATCTGTCCGCCGATGGCTCCAAAGACGATGAACACGAACAGGTAGATGGCCGTCACGCGGCCGCGCATCTCGTTCGGCGTGATGCGCTGAACCGCAGCGTTCTGCGGCACCGCCGAAGCGAGCGCGCACGCTCCGCCGGCGGCGACGCACAGGAGCGCCAGCTCTCCCGTGGGCATGAAGGGAGCGGCAAGCTCGAACGGCACGATGAGAGCAAAAAGTATGGCGGCGGCGCGCACGTTGGCGTCCTGGTAGCGCTTGGCGAGCCGTTCGGTAAACACCGTGCCAACGAAGGCTCCCAGCAGCCACGAGATCGCGATCACGATGCCGAGCCAACTGCCAATGCGCTGCGGACTCCAGCCGTAGGTGCGCGCGAGGAACGCCGGCCGCCAGACTCCGAGTCCCTGAAACTCCGTGGCGCTGAAGGCGAGGCCGATGAAGAGCGGCAGGTATACCGCCTTACGCGCCCAGATCTCGCGAAACACGGCACTCCACGGCACCACCTGCGCTTGCCCGCTGATCCCGCGGCGCGGCGGCTCCTGTGCGAGCAGCAACAGCGCCGCAATAGCCAAGCCCGGAGCGCCGACCATCATGAGCACCCACTGCCACCCGTGGATGGTGAGTCCCATCCAGTGCGTCACCGGCCACGCCGACACCATGGTGAGCAGCACTCCGCCGAGGGCGAAGCCGAGCACGTTGCCGCTGATGAAGCCGAGCTGCAGGAAGCCTATGGCGCGCGGCAGCCGCGCGGGCGGGAAATAATCCGCCAGCATCGAGTACGAGCCCGGGGCGTGCGCGGAGCCGCCCGCGCCCACCAGCATGCGGCTCATGAACAGCTGCACGAAATTCTGCGCGAGCCCGCCGAGCGCGGTGATGCCACCAATCAGCGTGATGCCGCCGGCGAGCACGTACTTGCGCGGAAAGATGTCGACCAGGTAGGCGAGCGGAATACCGACCAGCACGTAGAAGATGATGTTGGCGGGCCCGAGCAGGAACCCCAGCTGCTCATCCGTCAGGTGGAAATCCTGCTTGATGGGCTGGGCCATCATGCTGAAGATCGTGGCGTCGAGGAAATTCAGCGCCGTGGCGAGGATGATCACGAACAGCCCGTAGTAGGCGGCGCCGCGCGCCGGCCACGGCTGGGCCTGCGGGGTCGCAGCGGGCGCCATCGCCGCCGCAGCTGCTGCCGCAGTTCCTGCATCCGCAGCGGCGCCTGCCTCTGCGGGTAGTTGCGCGACCATCGTACTCCCCCTCGGGCGCCGCGCTTTGCCAGCGCCAGACTGTATGTGTTAGATACAATATGACTCAGGGCGTTTTGTCCAGCGCTTTGTGAGCGCGCCGCGCCGGCCGCATCCGGCGGGGTCGTTGCTACGGGGGACCGCGGCATGCAGAACCTGCCAGGCAAGACCGCATTCGTGACCGGAGGCGCCAGCGGCATCGGGCTCGGCATTGCCAAGGCCCTGCTCCGGGCCGGCATGAATGTCGTCATCGCCGACATCCGCCCCGACCACCTCGCGCAGGCGAGCGCGGAGCTCGGTACACCCGCGCGCGTGCTGGCGCTGCAGCTCGATGTGACCGACCGCGCGGCCTACGCACGCGCCGCCGACGCGGCCGAGGCGCGCTTCGGCAAGATCCACCTCCTCTGCAACAACGCCGGCGTCGCGGTCGTCGGACCGACGGAGCTCGCGACTTTCGCCGACTGGGACTGGGTGCTCGGGGTGAACCTCGGCGGCGTGGTCAATGGCATCGTGACCATCCTGCCGCGCATCCTCGGGCACGGCGAGGGCGGTCACATCGTCAATACCTCCTCGATGTCCGGGCTGGTTCCCCACGGCGGCGCCACGATCTACGGCACCTCCAAGGGAGCGGTGCTCAGCATGATGGAGTGCATGCGACCCGAGCTCGAGTCGCGCGGGGTCATCTGCTCCGCCTTCTGCCCGGGCGCGGTGCAGTCGAACATCGCCGAGGCGGGCAAGACCCGGCCGGCCGCGCTCGGCGACTCCGGTTACGGCGAGGCCGACAAGCGCCGCCAGCAGAACACCAGCTTCTTCCATCTGTTCCGCAGCAAGGAGGAAGTGGGTGAGCGTGTGCTGCAGGGGATCCTGAACGACGAGTTGTACATCCTGACTCACAGCGAGTTCCGCCAGGGCGTCGAGGAGCGCGCCCAGGCCATGTGCGCCGCCGTCCCCGACCTGCCGGAGAACGAGGAGTACAAGCGCACCTTCAGCTTTCTGTTTCGCAATCCGATACACAGCGCCGAGGCGGCACGCCAGCACAAGCGGGGCAAGACATGAAGGACTTTGCAGGCCGGACCGCCTTCGTCACCGGCGGCGCGAACGGCGTCGGGCTCGGTCTGGCCCGCGCGCTGCTCGCAGAAGGGTGCAACGTCGCCATCGCCGACATCCGGCCGCCGCACATCGAGACCGCGCTCGAGACGCTCGACAACCCGCGCGCCATGGGCGTGGTGGTCGATGTGTCCTCGCGTGCCGATGTGGCGCGCGCGGCGGAGGCGGTGGAAGCCAGGTTCGGCGTGGTCACGCTGCTTTTCAACAACGCCGGCGTCAACCTGTTCCAGTCCATCGAGGAGTCGAGCTACGACGACTGGGACTGGATCATGGGGGTGAACCTTCACGGGCCGATCAACGGCGTCATGACCTTCGTTCCGCGCATGATCCGCGCCGGGCAGGGCGGCTATGTGGTCAACACCGCCTCGATGGCCGGCCTGCTCGCGGCCGGAGTCTGCGGCATCTACAACACCACCAAGTTCGCGGTGCGCGGCCTCTCCGGCTCCTTGCGCGCGAGCCTGGCGCCGCACGGTATCGGGGTGTCGGTGCTATGCCCGGGCCTGGTCAAGTCCTATATCTACGCGAGCGATGAGATCCGCCCGGAAGCACTGAAGGCGGGCGCCAAGCCGGTGAACAGCGAGTTCGTGCAGCGGCTCGCGCAGGTGCACGAGTTCGGCATGGAGCCGGAGGTGATCGCGGCAAGGGTACTCGAGGCCATGCGCGAGGATCGCTTCCATATCTTCCCGCATCCCGAGTTTCGGGAGGAGCTCGCCGAGGTGTTCGGGGAGATCCTCGCCGACTTCCGCGACTATCCGCCCGACCCGGGCCACGCGCAGCGTGTCGATTTCGAGAAAACCCGCCGCGAAAGCTACCGCAAGCAGCGGCGGGGATTGAAGGAGACCTGAGGCGTGCGCGTCGAGGCGCTCGATCACGTCAACATCATCAGCGCGGATCTCGAGGGCACCGTGCGCTTCTATGCGCAGCTCCTCGACCTCGAGCCGCGCGACGCCCCGCCGCCGCTGACGCACGCGAATGCGCGCTGGATGTACGACCACTCCGGGCGTGCCCTGGTGCACATCAACAGCCTCGAGTGCCCGCGCGCCTTCGATCGGGCGGTCAGCCCCGGGCCCACCGGGGCGTTGCACCACGTGGCCTTGCGGTGCTCCGGCTACGAGGAGCTGCGGGCGCGCCTGGCACGGCGCGGACTCGATCATCAGGTCAACCTGGTGAGCGCGATAGGTCTCAGGCAGATCTTCCTGCTCGATCCGAACCAGGTGTTGCTCGAGCTGAATTTCTTCGGCGACTGATGCGCATCGCTCAGCCTACGAGCGATCGCGGGGACGGGGCGCTCCGCCAGCGGAAAACATCCGCACAGCGGCGTAGCTCGCCGCCAGGCTGAAAGTGAGCACCGCGATCGCGATCACCAGCCAGGGCGAGGTGTGATCGTAG
>JAFAVO010000334.1 GCA_019242385.1 Gammaproteobacteria bacterium
AGGTAATCGGCGAAGCGCTCCGGCGCGACGCCGAAATGCCGCTCGATGTCGTGGTAGCCGAACTGCGCACGCGCACCGAAATCCCAGAACAGGTCGCCATCGCGCATCAGCTGCGCCAGATCCTTGTCCCGGCTGATGAAGGCCGCGCGCACGCCCTCGGCACGCATCACCTGCGCGAGCGTGCCGATCAGATCGTCCGCCTCGTACTCCGGATCGACGAACACGGCCAGGCCGAGGTGCCGACAGAGCTCGCGGCAGCACTCGAGCTGCGCGGCGAGATCGACGGGCGCGCGCTCGCGGTTGGCCTTGTAGGGCGGATAGATGCGGTTGCGGTAGGAGGCCGCGCGGCGCTGGTCGAAAGCCACCGCCATGTAGGCGGGGCGCACGCGCTCGATGAGATCGCCGAGAAAGCGCGCGAAGCCGAACACTGCGTGCACCGGATTGCCGTCGCGGTCGCGCATGTCCGGCAGAATGGAGTGATAGGCGCGGAAGACATAGACCGATGCGTCGACTAGGAAGATCACGCGCACCTCGCTCGGGCGGGTCCCGCGCGTGACTTTAGCGGCCGGCGCTGCGGTGGTCTACGACAGCCAGCGCTGGATGCGATCGTGCAGCGGGCTCGAGCGCGGGAAGTGCGCGATGAGGTATTCCATCTGATCGGCGAGCACGCGCCGGCCCTTGAGGAAGATGTATTCCGCGTAAGTGGGGGTGAACGGCACCGCGATCAGCTGCATGCGCGCCTGCTCGGGCGTGCGCGAGGCTTTCTGGTTGTTGCAGCGCCGGCAGGCCGCCACCACGTTGGTCCAGACGTCGATGCCGCCCTGGCTGAAGGGGCGGATGTGGTCGCGCGACAGCTCGCGGGCGGGGAAGCGCGCGGCGCAATACATGCACAGGTACGCATCGCGGCGGAACAGAGTCTGGTTGTTCAGCGGCGGCACGTAATCGTGGCGCGTGTTGCCCGGATTGCCGGTGTGGCCGACGGTGGCGACGATGGAGTTGACTTCGAGCACGGTGCGCCGCCCGGTGCGCGCGTTGGTGCCGCCGTATAGCTCGAACAGCAGCGAACCGCACGTGTAAGCGACCTGCTCCTGATGGTACAGTCGCGCTGCTTCCTTGTAGTCGATCCACTCGAGCGGCATCCCCGCGACGTCGGTACGCAGCACCAGCTGCGACAGTCCGCGCGCGGCCGGCATCGCAACGATGTGCAGGTCCTCCGGGAGGCCGTGATCGGCTTGCTCGAGATCAATCCCTCGCATGGCGCGGTGTAAGATACGGCAAGTTTGTGCAAGAGTTCAACAGCGCAAGTTCCTATTCCCATTAAAGAATTCTTACCGCGTGTCTTTTTTGCGACCTCCAGCACGGGGCCTTTGAATGTCAGTAACGATTGGTGCGCTCCGCGAGAGCGCGCCGCGAGAAACCCGCGTCAGCCTGGTCCCGGAAGTCAGTGACAAGCTCATCAAGGAAGGCGCGCGCGTCCTGATCGAGCGCGCGGCGGGCGAGCGCGCCGGCTTTCCCGATGCAGCCTACCGCAATGTGAGCTGGGCAAATGACGCTGCCCAGCTGCTGCAGTCCGCCGACGTGGTGCTCACCGTGCAGCCGCTATCGCTCGACCAGATCGCCCAGCTGCGCGCGAGCGCGGTGGTCATCGGGTTCATGCAGCCCTACGCGCGTGCCGCCGAGGTGCGGGCGCTGCAGGCGCGCGGTGTGACCAGCTTCGCCATGGAGCTGGTGCCGCGCATCTCCCGCGCCCAGTCGATGGACGCACTCTCCTCGCAGGCGGCCATCGCCGGCTACAAGGCGGTGCTGATCGCGGCGGGTGCGCTGCCGAAGTTCCTGCCGATGCTCACCACCGCCGCGGGCACGATCCGCCCGGCGCAGGTACTGATCATCGGCGCGGGCGTCGCGGGGCTCCAGGCAATCGCCACCGCGCGGCGTCTCGGCGCGGTGGTCGAGGCCTATGACGTGCGCGCTGCGACGCGCGAGCAGGTGCGCTCACTCGGAGCGAAGTTCGTCGACACCGGGGTGAGCGCCGAGGGCGCGGGCGGGTACGCGCGCGAGCTCACCGCCGAGGAACGCGCCAGGCAACAGGAGGTTCTCGATGCGCGCATCGCCGCTGCGGATGCGGTGATCACCACCGCCGCCGTGCCCGGCCGGCCGGCGCCGCGCATCATCTCGCGCGCCACCATCGAGCGGATGCGGCCCGGCTCGGTGGTGGTGGATATCGCTGCCGAGCAGGGCGGCAACTGCGAGCTCACTCGGCCTGGTGAGACCGTCGAGCATCAAAACGTGAGGATCATCGGCCCGGTGAACCTCCCCGCCGAGCTCGCCTACAACGCGAGCGAGATGTACGCACGCAACCTCTACAACTTCCTCCGGCCCGCGCTGGTGAAGGGCGAGCTCGTGATCGACTGGAACGATGAGGTCTTTGCGCAGTCCTGCCTGACGCGCGAAGGCCAGATCCGCCACGCACCGACCGCGCAGGCTCTGGGGAGTGCGGCATGACCGGCATAGTCGCGCTCTACATCTTCATGCTGGCGGCCTTCACCGGCTACGAGGTGATCGCGCGGGTGCCGGTGATCCTGCATACCCCGCTGATGTCGGGATCCAACTTCGTGCACGGCATCGTGCTGGTCGGCGCCATGGTCGCGCTCGGCGGTGCGCACACGCCGCTCGAGAAAGCCATCGGCTTCATCGGCGTGCTGCTCGCGGCGGGCAACGCGGTCGGCGGCTACGTGGTGACCGAGCGCATGCTGGAGATGTTCAAGGCGAGCGGCGCGCGTGCCGGTGGCGGCGGCGGCGGCGGCGGCGGCGGCGGCGGCGGCGGCGGCGGCGGCGGCGGCGGCGGCGGCGGCGGCGAGAAGAGGACCTCCTGATGCCCGGTGGGTTCTCGGCGGATCTGGCAATCCAGATCAGTTATTTCGTGACCGCGGTTCTCTTCATCATGGGGCTCAAGCGCATGAGCTCCCCGGTGACCGCGCGCAGCGGCATCCTCTGGGCCGGCGCCGGCATGGCGGTGGCAACGCTGGTCACCTTTCTCTATCCGGGTATGTCCAACTACGGGCTGATCCTGCCGGCCATCTTCGTCGGCGGAGTGCTCGCGGCGTGGAGCGGGCGGCGCGTTGCCATGACCAACATGCCGCAGATGATCGCGCTCTACAACGGCATGGGCGGCGGTGCCGCGGCAGCCATTGCGGCGGTGGAGCTGTATCGGGGCGGCACCGAAGGTTACGCCACCACCACGTTGGCCGTCGCCGGCGGCATCATCGGCGCAGTCTCCTTCAGCGGCAGCCTCATTGCCTTCGGCAAGCTGCAGGGCCTGATCAAGCGCAGCCTGCGCTTCGCCGGGCAGCAGGTCATCAACCTGCTGCTGCTGCTCGCGGCCGTGGTTTTCGGCGCGCTGGTGATCGGGCATGGCAACGCCACAGCCTCGGTGGTGACCGGATTCTTCGTGCTGGCGCTGGTGCTCGGTGTGACCATGACGCTGCCGATCGGCGGAGCCGACATGCCGGTGGTCATCTCGCTGTACAACGCGCTCACCGGGCTCGCGGTCGCCTTCGAGGGCTTCGTGCTCAATAACGCCGCCATGATCATCGCCGGCACCGTGGTGGGCTCCGCGGGCACCCTGCTCACACAGCTGATGGCGAAAGCCATGAACCGCTCCCTCGGCAACGTGCTGTTCTCCGGGTTCGGTGACACCGGAGCGGCGAGCACCGGCGAGGTGCAGGGAAGTCTCAAGCCTATCGAGGCGAGTGACGTCGGGGTGATGCTCGCCTTCGCGCAGAAAGTCATCGTGGTGCCCGGCTACGGGATGGCGGTCGCCCAGGCGCAGCACAAGATCTGGGAGCTCTGCCAGCTGCTCATCGACCGCGGCGTGCAGCTGCGCTTCGCCATCCACCCGGTGGCGGGGCGCATGCCCGGTCACATGAACGTGCTGCTGGCAGAAGCGGGCGTGCCCTATGACCTGATCGCGGATCTCGATGAGATCAACGCCGAGTTCGACACCGCCGACGTGGCGCTGATCATCGGCGCCAACGACGTGGTGAATCCCGTGGCGCGTACCGACAAATCGAGCCCCATCTACGGCATGCCGATCCTGAACGCCGACAAGGCCAAGAACGTCATCGTCATCAAGCGCGGCCAGGGCGCGGGCTTTTCCGGCATCGAGAACGCGCTGTTCTATCTCGACAACACACGCATGTTGTACGGCGATGCCCAGAAGGTTGCCGCGGAGCTCATCCAGGCGGTGAAAGCGGTAGGCTGACCGCGGCCAGCATCACCCGCGGTCCCGCTGCAGGAGAAGAGGCGATGCACCGCAGAACGCTGCTCGAGGCCGCCGCCGCGCTGCCGCTCGTCGCGCTCGCGCCGGCACTCCTTGCCGCTCCCGCGCGGGCAGCGCTGCGGCGCGTGCGTCCGGGCGAGCCGGGATGGCCGAGCGCGGCCGACTGGCGCAAGCTCGATGAGGCGGTCGGTGGAACCCTGCTCGAAGTGCGGCCGCTCTTCAGCGCCTGCGAGAGCGATCCGGGTGGCGCCGGTTGCCGCGAGGTGCTCGCCAACATCCAGAATCCTTTCTACATCGGCGACCAGCCGGCCGGCACGCAGGTGTCCGGCTGGCTCGATGCCTGGACCCCGGCACCGAGCGCCTACGCGATCAAGGCCCGCAGCAGCGCCGATGTCGTCGCGGGAATCAACTTCGCGCGCGAGCGGGGCCTGCGTCTCGCGGTCAAAGGCGGCGGGCACAGCTACCAGGGCACATCGAGCGCCGCGGATTCGCTGCTCATCTGGACGCGCGCGCTGAACCAGGTGACGCTGCACGATGCATTCGTGCCCGCAGGCTGCGCCG
>JAFAVO010000004.1 GCA_019242385.1 Gammaproteobacteria bacterium
GCCGATGGCGTTCGCGCCGCGCGCGCGCTCGCGCGCCTGGTCGAGCAGCACGTGCGAGGGCAGGATCAGCGGGCAGAGCGGCGAGATCCGCAGCCGCTCGAACACCGGCACCCCGCGCTCGATGAGCGTCTCGCTCTCGGCGAGCAGTGCCTCGAGCGAGAGCACCACGCCGTTACCAATGAAGCAGCGCACCTGCTCGCGCAGGATCCCGGAGGGGATGAGCGAGAGGATGGTCTTGCGGCCGTCGATGACGAGGGTGTGGCCGGCGTTGTGACCGCCCTGGAAGCGCGCCACCGCGGCGGCGCGCTCGGTGAGGAGGTCGACGACCTTGCCCTTGCCTTCATCGCCCCACTGGGTACCGATGACGACCACGAATTGTCCCACGCGCAACCTCTAGCGAACCAGGTAAAGGATCAGTACGCCGACCAGCATGCTGCCGAGGCCCGCGAAGCGCAACTCGCGGTCGTGCACCTCGAGCAGCCGGGCGAAGGCGCGCTTCACGCCCCGTGGGTTCAGGAAAGGCGCGATGCCTTCCAACACCAGGAAAAGGCCGAGCGCGGCCAGCAGGTCCGAGAGATTCAGCGGCACGGGCGGGGATGAGGTGCGCGGCTAGCGGCGCTTCGGCGCGCTGCCCGCGGGGGAGGATTCCCTCAGATAGCGGAAGAATTCCCCATCGGGTGTCAGCACGAGCAGATCCCCGTCCTTACCGATCGAGCGCTCGTAGGCCTGGAGGCTGCGGTAGAAGGAGAAGAACTCGGGATTCTTCGAGTAGGCGCGCGCATAGGTCTGCGCGGCGAGCGCATCGCCCTCACCGCGGGTGCGCAGCGCGTCGCGCTCGGCATTGGCGAGGATCACGGTGCGCTCGCGCTCGGCGCTCGACCGAATGGTGGCGCTTTCCTGCTGGCCTTCGGCGCGCAGGCGGCTCGCAGTGCGGGCGAAGGACTGCTTCATGCTCTCATACACTCGCGCCGCGACCTCATCGGGGAGATCGATGCGTTGCACGCGCACATCGATGAGCTCGACTCCGAGCCCGCCGGCGTTGCGGCTCGCCTGGGTGAACATCTGCCCGGTGACCGCCGAGCGCTCGGCGGAGACCACCTGCTGGAGCGTGCGCTGCGCCACGACGCTCTTGATGCCGTCCTTGACGATCTCCGCGAGCCGCTGCGCCGCGAGTCCCTCGTTGCCCGCGACCGCGGTGTAGTAGGTGGAGGGATCCTTGACGCGCCACTTGACGTAGAAATCCACGATGAGTCCGCGGCCATCGTTGGTGAGGAAGGTCTCACCGGTGTAGGACTCAGAGAGCACCCGGCGATCGAACTTGGTGACGCGGTCCCAGGGCCACTTCAGATGCAGGCCCGGCCTGTAGCGGGTGTCGATGATCTCGCCGAAGCGCGTGCGGATGGCGAACTCGGTCTCGTTCACCGAAAAGAGCGAGAACGCCACGAAGATGAGGAGCGCGGCGACCACGAAGAACCAGGGGAAGAGCCGTGAGCTCATTCTCAGCGCTCCCCCCGCGCGCGGGTGCCTTCGATGGTCACCTGGTCGGTCTGGTCCTTGGGACCGGCATTGCCCTCGGCGCCGTTCTCGGCTTCGCGGTTGACGCTCTTCTCGAGCAGCTTGTCGATCGGCAGATAGATGAGGTTGTTGCCCGCGTGCGAGTCGATGATCACCTTGTGCGAGCGCGCGAGCACGCTCTCGAGGGTGTCGATGTAGAGACGCCGGCGGGTCACCTCGGGTGCCTGGGAGTAGGCGCCCTCGAGCTGTGCGAAGCGCGCGGTCTGGCCCTCGGCGATCGCGGTCACCTGCGACTTGTAGGCGGCCGCATCCTGCAGCATGCGCGCGGCACCGCCCTCGGCCACCGGCAGGATGCCGTTGCGGTAGGCCTCGGCCTCGAGCTGCAGGCGCTCCTTGTCGGCCTGCGCCTTGTTGGCATCGCGCTGCGAGGGAATGACCGCATCGGGCACCTGCACGTCCTCGAGGTTGACGGTCGTGACCGTGATGCCGGTGCTGTAGGCATCGAGCACGGTCTGGATGAGCTCCTTGGTGCGGCGGGTGACCTCCGGACGCGTCGAGCCGACGAGGAGATCATTCAGCGTGCTGCGCCCGACGATCTCGCGGATGGCGCTCTCGGAGACCTCACTGAGCGTGTCCTCCGGGTTGCGCACCCGGAAGAGCTTCTTCACGGGATCGGTGAACTGATACTGCACCGCGAAATGCAGATCCACCAGGTTGACATCGGAGGTGAGCACGCGCGATTTGAAGTCGCTCGAGTTGATGCTCGCGACATTGACGACGTTCACGCTCTCGATGGGCCAGGGCATGCGGAAGTGGAGGCCCGGCATCGTCACGTACACCAAGCGGCCGAAGCGCTGCACCACACCGCGCTCGGGCTGCTTCACCTGGTAGACCCCGCTCAGGAGCCAGGCGATGACCGCGATCGCGACCGCGACCAGGAGCATCGTGCCGCTGTCGGTGCCGCGGCCGCCGCTGCGGAACATCGACTCGAGCTTGCGCTGCCAGCTCTTCAGACGCTCATCGAGATCGGGGCCGCCCGGACGGCGCCCCCATGGACTCTGCGGACCGCTTGGTTGGTTCCAGGGCATATCGAAGGAAGTTAGCGCCGGCCGTCAGCGCAGCTTGCCGGCGCTCGAAGTGGCGGTCGATTGTAGGTAGGTGTTGGCGGGCGCACAAGGCGTGCCGGGTCCCTGCACCTCCAGGATCTGCACCCCGGCGGTGCGCGCGAGTGCGAGAAGCTCGGGGTCGGGCAGCTCGACGGCGAGCTCGATCGAGCCATCGGCGCTCGTGCTCTCAGCCCGCACCGCCCGTGCGGCATAGAGCTTCGAACGCAGCGCACCGGCCGCCGCCGGCACGCGCAGCCGGGCGTGGCGCGCAAAGCGCGACAGGCGCTCGGCGATCGCCTCGCGCAGCAGCTCGAGTCCGACGCCCTGCTGGGCCGAGATCCACACCGCCACGGCACGGCCGTCGGCATCGCGATCGATGCGCGGCGCTGACTCGAGACGGTCGATCTTGTTGTAGACGAGGAGCTGCGGAATGGCGCTCGCGCCGATCTCTTCCAACACGCCATTGACCGCCGCGGTCTGCTCCGAGCGGCGCGGGTTGCTGGCATCGACCACGTGCAGGAGCAGCGTCGCCGCACGCGCCTCGGTGAGGGTCGACTGGAAGGCGGCGACGAGCTCGTGCGGCAGCTCGCGGATGAAGCCGACGGTGTCGGCGACCACGACCGCGGTGCCACCCGGAAGCTGGATGCGCCGCACGGTCGGGTCGAGCGTGGCAAAGAGCTGATCCGCCACGTAGGCATCAGCGCCGGTGAGCGCACGGAAGAGCGTCGACTTGCCGGCGTTGGTGTACCCGACGAGGGCGAGTGAGGGCACGGGAATCTCGGCACGCTGGTGCCGGCCGGTCTCGCGCTGCTGCTTGATCTTGGTGAGGCGCCGCGTCAGGACCCGCACCCGCTGCCCGATGAGGCGGCGATCGGTCTCGAGCTGCGTCTCGCCGGGGCCACGCAGGCCCACGCCGCCGCCCCTCTGGCGCTCGAGATGCGTCCAGCCGCGCACCAGGCGGCTCGCGATGTGCTTGAGCTGCGCGAGCTCGACTTCGAGCTTGCCCTCGAAGCTGCGTGCGCGCTGCGCGAAGATATCGAGGATGAGGCCGTTGCGATCGAGCACGCGCCGCTCGATGAGCTTCTCGAGGTTGCGCTCCTGGCTCGGCGATAAGGCGTGATCGATGAGGATGAGGTCCGCGTCGCTCGCGCGCGCCGCATCGCGCAGCTCCTCCGCCTTGCCGCTGCCTAGGAAGTAGCGCGGATCCGGTCGATCGCGGCGTCCCGTGATGGTCGCGACCGGGTGCGCGCCGGCCGAGACGGCCAGCTGCGTGAACTCCTCGAGGTCCTCCGGGTCGACGGGTGCGCCGATCCCCAGGCGCACCAGTACGGCACGCTCACCGGTCCGGGGGCGTTCGAACACTCAGGCTTCCCGTGGCAGGGGGCATTATTCGGCGGGGGTCTCCGCAGCCGCGCCCTCTTCCGTCGCCAGGCGCACGTTGCGCGCGGGCACGACGGTGGAGATCGCGTGCTTGTAGACCATCTGGCTCACGCTGTTCCGGAGCAGCACCACGAACTGGTCAAAGGAATCGATCTGTCCCTGCAGCTTGATGCCGTTCACCAAGTAGATCGAGACGGGCACCCGCTCCTTGCGCAGGGCATTCAGAAAAGGGTCTTGGAGGGACTGGCCTTTGGCCATCGGGTTCTCCTTGTTTTTCAGCTTCGAATTGTTGGCTGGCACGAGGGGATCGCAGGTCAACGTCCTGGTTTGTAGCGATCCCTGAAGCAAGCTAACGCGCCTCGCAATGCGAGGACCGACACATTGATCTTAACATGTGCCTTTCCTCAAAGCCCAAGCTTGGCCAACTCATGCGTTATGTCTCGATTCCACGACAGTTCCTCTGTATTGGGGTCGAGCCACGGGGTTTCAAACTCCTGCCGTAGGCTACGCAACCAGGTGATCTGGCGCTTCGCCAGCTGGCGCGTCGCGGCAACGCCCCGTCGCACCGCCTCACTCAAGTTGCAGGCACCATCGAGGTGCGCCCAGAGCTGCCGGTAGCCGACGGCGCGCATGGAGGGATGGCGCGCGGTCAGGTCCCCCCGGGCGTGGAGCCCGCGCACCTCCTCGAGGAAACCGGCGCTCATCATGGCGGCAAACCGCTCCGCCAGGCGCTCGTGCAGCACGGATCGGTCGGAGGGAACGAGCGCCCACCGGCGGACCTTGAACCCGGCGAGCGGGCTCGCCGTG
>JAFAVO010000104.1 GCA_019242385.1 Gammaproteobacteria bacterium
GTTGCGCCGGCTGGAGCTGCACAAGGCGCAAGCGCAGCGCGTCCGCGATCACGGAGACGGAGCTCGAGCTCATCGCGGCCGCGCAGACGATCGGACCGAGCAGCAGGCCGCTCCATCGCGACATCCTCCCGGTGCCCATCGCGACACTGACATCGGCCGCTGCGAGCGCCGGCGCATCGTTGATGCGATCGCCCCGATGGCCACCACATGGCTTTCGCTCCGCAACTCCCCGGTCAGCTGTCTCGCACCTCAGGTGCATCGGACAGGTGTACTGCGGATCTTGCGCCGCCAGCGGGCTGAGCACAGTGGGCATCATTAAATTGATAGCATACCGCCGCGCCCTGACATCCTCGCCACGAGAGTATGAAGCCCGCAAATCTGCATCGACGACTGACTCCGCTGCTCTGCGCTCCCGCGCTGGTATTGTCGGGCTGCTGGACCGCGCCGGTGGCTAGCGTTCAGCCTCAGGGTGAGGCGCGGCTGATTCAGGAGGGGATCGTGGTTCAATCCACGAAGCCTCCGGCCATCGTCGAATCGGTCGACCGGAGCGCCGGCACCATCGTGGTCCGCGCTCTCGGGGCACCCTCCGCCTCCACCTACAAGGTCGGACCTGAGGTGGAGAACCTGAGCGAGCTGAGGATGGGCGACCGCGTGTACCCGACTGTCCGCGAAGAGCTCCGTGTCTACGCACTGCGGGACGGCCAGGCCCCTGGCCCGGATGGTGCCCCCGTGAGCATCGCCACCGATGCCCGGGTGTTGTCGGTCGATCCGAGCTATCGACTGCTGCAGTTGCAATATCCCGATGGCGAGAAGGAGACCTTGAAGGTACCACCGGGTGTGCGGCTGCAGCAGATGCAAGCCGGCGATGCGGTCGTGATCCGGCCCATTGAGGCCGTCAGCTTGCGGCACAGGCGCTTCTGAGAGATGGACTGCGTGTACGCTCCCAGCCAATGGTCTCGTGTCCGTCTCATCGGTGTCGTGGCGATGAGCGCGGCACTCGCGGCCGTGCTCCCCGGCGGCGCGCGCGCTCAGATCACCCCCTCGCAAGCCAGTCAGCTGCGCAATGCGATCGGCAACCGCATCGAAGCCCTGACCATTCTCGGCGGGGACTATGGCATCGCGGCGGCTAATTTTCGCTCCACGGGCAAGTTCAACTTCGGTGAGTCCTCCGATGCGAGCCTGGCGGTCACCAAGCTCGGGGGCGCGGGTGACATCGGGGATCCACGGCCGCTCGCCGACCTGCCCATCGGCTGGCAGCCGCGCGTGCAGGGAAACATGGGGTGGCTCGATGGCACACAGCACCTGCATTCGGATCTGCTGGAGGGCGACAGCACCCGCATCAAGGCTTATGGCATCGAGTTCGGTGGCGGGGCCCGGTTCTGGGTCAATAACCGCCTGAGCTTCGCACCTACGGTCATGGGGCTCTATGGACACATGACGGAGACCTACACGGCCAACAGCGCCTTCATGCGCGCCAATCTGCAGGAGGCCCAGCAGCTCGGACTCATCGACTGGACGGTGGACACGTGGACCTTCATCACCGGCGTCGATGTCCAGTACCTGCTCACCTGGGATCGTACGATCATCACCCTGTCGTCCAATCCGGTCTACTACCACACCGAGAGCTTTCAGACCTCCAACCCGCACATTCAGGTGAACGGTAACTCGCAAACCTGGGCCAACATCCTCGACGTGGACATACCGATGGGCGTGCAGCTCTTCGGCCACGAGCTACGCACCGGCGGCTACTACCGCTGGACCGGTCTCTACGGGGCCATCAACGAGGGTCTGCACGAGTCGAACATCAACGAGGTCCACGGGCGCCTGGTGCTCGACTTCCTCAACCAGCTGTGGAAGGTCCAGTGGATCGGAATCGGCGGCTCGTACCTGTGGGGCGGGAACATCACCGGCTGGACCGTCGGCGCCGATGTGGTGTTCCGGTTCTGAGCGCGCCGGCGCACGCTTCCCTTGCCGCGACGTGTGAGATCGCAAATGTGCGACCGAGATCCCACACTGCGAGCGGTCTGGCCTCCTCACCCCGATCGAGCTTGGGAGTATCGTGTGCGCGCTGAAGTGGGAGTGAGCGAATGTCGCTGCTCAGGATTTATCTGCGTGTGCTTGGACTCCTCGCCGCGGAGAAGTGGCTGGCGATCGGCCTGAGCGCGGCCAATGTCGCGCTGGCTGCGGTATTCCTCATCGAGCCGTGGCTCTTCGGCCGCGTGGTGGACGCGCTCGCCGCGAAAGCGGCCTCCGACGCCTGGTCCTACATCCTCTGGTGGACCGGTGTCGGTTTCTTCGGGGTCGCCGCCAGTGTGCTCGTGGCGCTGCACGCCGACCGCCTGGCGCACCGGCGCAAGCTCGCGGCCATCGTCGAGTTCTTCGAGCACGCCCTGGCGCTGCCGCTCGCGTTCCACGACCGCCACCACACCGGCCGCCTGATGCGCACGCTGCACTCCGGCAGCAGCAACCTGTTTCACGTATGGCTGGTCTTCTTCCGCAGCCACCTGAGCACCCTGATCGCGGTGCTGGTAATGGTGCCATTCGCCCTGCGGACCAACTGGAAGCTGGGTGTGCTGATGCTGCTGCTCATGTCGAGCTTCGTGCTGTTCAACACGCTGGTCTCGCGGCGTACCGGCACGGCGCAGCGCACCGTGGAGAAGCTGAACCAGCACATCTCCGAGCGCACCGGGGATGTGTTCGGCAACGTCATGGTGGTGCAGAGCTTCTCGCGCGTGGTGAGCGAGGTCGGGGCGCTGCGTGAGCTCGCCGGCAAGGTGCTCGCCGCGCAGTATCCGGTGTTGCGCGGTTGGGCCTGGGCAGCAGTGGCGAACCGCGCCGCGAGTACCCTGACGGTGATCGGCCTGTTTGCGCTCGGCGTGCACCTGCACGCGCAGGGCGAGATCAGCGTCGGTGCCATCGTCAGCTTCGTCGGCTTTGCGATGATGATGATCGGCCGCATGGAGCAGCTCGCCGGCTTCATCTCGGAGCTTTTCTTCCAGGCGCCAGCGCTGGCCAACTTTTTCGAGATACTCGATACCCGCAGTGGCCTCGAGGAGGAGCCCGGCGCGCCGGCGCTCGCGGCGGTGCGCGGCGAGGTGGCCTTCGAGAACGTGTGGTTCGGCTACGACGATGCCCAACCGGTGCTGCGCGATCTGAGTTTCCGGGTGCCCGGCGGCAGCACGGTGGCGGTGGTTGGCCCGACCGGCGCCGGCAAGACCACCGCACTCTCGCTCCTGTACCGCGCGTATGACCCGACCCGCGGCTGCATCAGGATCGATGGGGTGGATATCCGCACGGTGAGCCTCGCATCGCTGCGCGCCCAGATCGCCGTGGTCTTCCAGAACCCAGGGCTGCTGTACCGCTCGATTGCCGAGAATCTGCGCATCGGCAAGCCCGACGCGAGCGATGCCGAGGTCGAGGCTGCCGCGATGGCGGCCGAGGCGCACCACTTCGTCAGCGACCGGCCGGAGCGCTACGGGGCGCTGGTCGCGGAGCAGGGCAAATCCCTCTCGGGTGGCGAGCGACAGCGGTTGTCGATCGCCCGTGCGATGCTGAAGAACGCACCGGTGCTGATCCTCGATGAGGCGACCAGCGCGCTCGATAACCTGACCGAAGCGCGTGTGCAACGCGCGCTCGCCGCCCTGGTGAAGGGCCGCACCACCTTCATCATCGCCCACCGGCTCTCGACGGTGCGCTCCGCCGATCTGATCCTCGTTCTGAAGGATGGGCAGCTGGTCGAGCGCGGACGCTACGAGGAGCTGGTGCGCCTCGGCGGGGTGTTCGCCGAGCTCGATGCGCGCGGCCGGTTCGTTCCGGATGCACCACCCGCGGCAGACGACACCGGTTTCGCGGCTGCACGCTACGGCTGAGGTCGACTCATCCGCTGGTCCGGCCCGGCGCCGTGCACGAGCACCACCGAAGTCTCCATCTGCCGCGCGCTGATGCGCCAATAGCTCGCCAGCAGCAGGCGCGTCGCCTGCGGGTCGAGGAGCTCAAAGCCGTGCCGCTGGTAGAAGCGGATCGCCCAGCTCGCTGCCGCCCAGGTGCCGACCAGCATGCGCCGCGCGCTGAGGCTGCGCAGGTGGCGGATGAGAGCAGCGCCGACTCCCTGCCCCTGCCAGGCGGGATCTACATACGCATGTCGAATCAGGTCCACATCGCGCACGGCCTGAATACCCATGATGCCGATGAGCCGACCGTCCTGGAGGTAACCCCAGAACTCGACGCCGCCGCGCGTCTCCGCGCCGAGCTCGGCCGCCGACATGTAGGGCTCGTGCCAACAGTCCGACGGGATCACGCCGCGGTAAGCCTCGGCCGCGGCATTGATGATGCGCAGGAAGAGCGGGCTCTCATCCTCGCGGCACTTGCGCAGCATGCCGGACACCTCAGCCGGGCTGCCGGCCGGCGCGTGAACACCCACTCGGCGGCTTCGTGGTAAGTTTCTGCGCAGGCATCCGGAGGCACGTCATGAGCGGGAACGCTGGCCGATGGCGAACGCGGGGAGTGAGGATCATCCGCTCCGATGAGCTCGACGACAACACCCCGCAAACCCTCGGCATGTTCCGCCGGGCGGCGGTGACCACCGCCAACACCGGTGCGACGCGGCTCTGGGCGGGCACCGTCACCATCAACCCGAAGGCCAAGACCGGTCCCCATCATCACGGCGACCTCGAGAGCGTCATCTATGTGGTGCGCGGGGTCGCCCGGATGCGCTGGGGCGAGCGGCTGGAGTTCCTCGCCGAGGCGCAACCCGGCGATTTCATCTATGTGCCACCCTACGTGCCACACCAGGAGATCAATGCCAGCGATGAGCTCGAGCTGCATTGCGTGCTGGCGCGCAGCGGGCAGCAGGGACTCGTGGTGAACCTCGACATCACCCCGGTCGAGGTTCCGGAGCTGGTGCGCTGGATCGATGATCTGCATCGCTGAGCGCGCGGCAACGGCGCTTCAGTCGGCCGGGACGGTACGCTCCCTAGCCCAGGCGCGCAGCTGCGCGACACTTTCCGCCATCACCACCGCGAGCGGCCGCGTCGCGGCCATCTCGGATCGCAGCAGCTGTGCATCGGGCACGCTATGCTTGGCGTGGGCGCTGTAGAGCGTGGCGACGATCGCCTGCTCGATCTCGGCGCCGGAGAAGCCCTCGCTCGCGCGCGCCAGCAGTGCAAGCGCCCCCTCATCGAGGGCAATGCCGCGGCGCGCTGCCTGAATGCGCAGGATCTCGGTGCGCGTATTCACATTGGGCAGATCGACGAAGAAAATCTCATCGAAGCGGCCCTTGCGCACCAGCTCCGGCGGCAGCGCGCTGATGTCGTTGGCGGTCGCCACCACGAACACCCGTGTGTTTTTTTCCGCGAGCCAGGTGAGGAATGCCCCGAGCACACGCCGCGTCGCACCCCCGTCGGAGTCACCGGCGGCAAAGCCCTTTTCGATCTCATCGATCCACAGCACACAGGGCGCGAGCACATCGGCGGAGGCCAGTGACTCACGCAGGTTGCGCTCGGATTCGCCCACGTACTTGTCGAACAGCGCCGAGCAGTCGAGGCGCAGCAGCGGGATGTGGAAAATCCCCGCACAGGCGCGCGCGGCGAGGCTCTTGCCGCACCCCTGCACCCCGAGCAGCAGCACCCCCTTGGGGGCATCCAGCTCCGGCGCGGAGCCATCGAAGGCTGCGCAGCGCTTCTGCAGCCAGGCCTTGAGGTTCACGAGTCCGCCGACATCGCTCAGCTGCGCAGTGTCGGGCTCATAGCGCAGCACACCGCCGCGGTTGAGCATCTCGTACTTGGCGCGCATCACCATCGGCACATCCGAGAGCTGGATGGCACCGTGCTCGTAAATCGCCTTGCGCGCGAGGCGCTGGGTGTCCGCGGCGGAGAGGCCGCTCATGTTCTCCACCAGCAGCTCGAGCGCCCGCGCATCGATGCGCACCGGCTGGCGCGGATTGGCGCGCATCCACTGCCGTGCCACCTCCTCCACCAGCTGCCGCCGCTCGTTACGGTCCGGGAGTGCCAGCACCACGCGCGCGCTGAGGTGCTCGAGCTCGTGGGGAATCCCGATCTCGTAGCCGATCAACACCACGGTACGCGCACAACGGTCGTAGTCCTGTGCAATGTCCTTCAGCAGCCGCACGATCGTCGGGTCGCTCAGGTAGGGGTGGAAGTCGAGCAGGGCATACGCGCCGGCGAGCGTGGTGGCACGAATGTGCTTGAGCACGTCGACGGGCTGGGCCAGCATGCGCAACGGTGGCCCGAGCTGCACATCGAGCCGCTTCAACCCGTCGGTCACCGTCCACTGGAAGAGGGGCAGCGCGCTGCGCGCGAGACTGGCGTGCGGCGCCGACCCGATGGCCGCGGCAGGTGGTGAGCTGAGCACGGCGCAGGCGCCGGTCAGCGACTTGAGCACACGTGCCTCATCGCGCGACTCGACCACCACGATCGGTACGCGCGAGCGGAGCAGAACCTCCAGATCGTTGCTCGGCATTGCGGCAGGAGCTTAGCAGACTCATCCGGAGTGGATCGTGTGACTCCACGCACGGTAGATGAACAGCACGCCGAGAAGCAGAAACAACGCGCTCGCCACGCGCCGCAGAGCCCGGACCGGCAAGCGCTCCGCAAATGCCTTGCCGATGAAGATCACCGGCACGTTCGCGAGCAGCATGCCGGCGGTGGTGCCGGCGACTACTGCGAACAGCCTGGAGTAGGCGGCGGCGAGCGCTACGGTGGCAATCTGCGTCTTGTCGCCGATCTCTGCGACGAAGAACGCCACCAGGGTCGCGATGAATGCGCCGGCCGGCCGTGCGCCGGTTGCCGGCTCCAGCGTGTCGGGCCTCAGTGCCCACAGCGCCATGGCGATCAGGCTGATGCCGACCGCAGCATCCAGCATCGCCGGTGTCAGGAAGCGCCCGAGCCGCACGCCGATGAGCCCTGCAAGCAGGTGGTTGGCGATGGTGGCGCACAGCACCCCGGCGATGATCGGCCAGGCCCTGCGGTAATGCGCGGCGAGCATGAGTGAGAGCAGCTGGGTCCGATCGCCCATTTCGGCGATGCCCACCGTGGCGAACGAAACGAGGAAGGCTTCCATCAGCAGGCGGCAGCCGGCTGGCGCCGGCGCCGGCGATCAGGTTCGGGCACCGCGAATGCGCGCCACGAGCGAGCTGGTCGATTTCTCCGGTGTGAGGGGCACGATCACCACCCGTCCACCGCCCGCCTCGACGAGCTCGCGACCGACGACCTCGGCGGGCTGGTAGTCGCCGCCTTTCACGAGGACCTGCGGCCTCACGCTCTGCAACACCGCAAGCGGCGTGTCCTCATCGAAGATGGTCACCGCATCGACGAAGGTGAGCGCGGCGAGCAGCGCGGCGCGCTCGGCCTGCGGAACGAGCGGACGCTCCGGTCCTTTCAGGCGCCGCACGGAGTCATCGCTGTTGATGGCCAGCACGAGCACATCTCCGAGCTTCGCCGCATGGCTGAGAAGCGCGAGGTGCCCGGCGTGCAACAGGTCGAAACAGCCGTTGCTGAACACGATGCGCTTGCCCTCGGCGCGCCAGGTCGCGGCGCGCTCGATCAGCTCCTGGCGGGAGAGGAGCTTGCCGTCGGGGTGTGAAGCCAGCGCATCGCGGATGCTCGCCGCCGTGACCGCCACCGCCCCGACCTGACAGACGGCGACTCCGGCTGCGGCGTTGGCCAGCTGGGCGGCTTCGGGTAGCGGTGCATGCGCCGCGAGCGCGAGGGTGAGCACCGCTATCGCGGTGTCGCCGGCGCCGGTGACATCGTAGACCTCGCGACGCATCGCCGGTACGGCCACCTCCGGCGCAGCAGAGGGCACCACGAGCATACCGCGGCTGCCGAGGGTCACCACCATGGACTCGAGTCCCGCACTGCGTACGAGCTGGCGGGCGGCGGCGGCGATGCCCGCGGTGTCATCGGCGCTCAAGGTGCTGCCGCAGGCGAGCTCGAGCTCGCGCAGGTTGGGCGTCAGCGTCGTCGCGCCCCGGTAGCGGGAGAAGTCGCGGTGCTTGGGATCGACCACCAGGGGCGCCTTGCCACGTACGCGCGCAATGCCCGCCAGCGTCTCCGGAGTCAGCACGCCCTTGGCATAGTCACTGAGGATGATCGCATCGGGGGGCGCATCAGCTGCGAGCTTCTCGAGCAGGCGCAGCGTGACATCGGCCCCGCAGGGCTGGATGTCCTCCCAGTCGAGCCGCAGCAGCTGCTGGCTGTGGCTCACGACGCGCAGCTTGCGCGTCGTGTGCCGGCCTTCGAGCTGCAGGACCGCGCGAGTATCGATGCCACCGAGCGCGCACAGCTGCAGCAGCTGCTGTCCCGGGGCATCGGCGCCGCAGATCCCCGCGAGACTGACGCGCGCACCGAGCGTCGCGATCTGCCGCGCGACGTTGGCCGCGCCACCCAGGCGGTGCTCGGTCGCCTGCGCCTTCACCACCGGCACCGGCGCCTCGGGCGAGATGCGCTCGACCGTGCCGGTGACGTATTCATCGAGCATCAGGTCGCCGACCACCCAGATGTGGAGACCGGCAAAGCGGTCTGGAAGCGCGAGCAGGGCTGCGATGTTGCCGGGGCCGCTCACGGCTTCTCCGCCGTGCGGATGAGCTCATCCAGCGTCTCGCAGATCACGTGGATGCAGAGCGAGTGCACCTCCTGGATGCGCGCCACGGTGCTGGAAGGAGCCTTGAGGAGAAGATCGGCGTGCTGGGCGAGCCGGCCACCACCTGCACCGGTGAGTGCGACCACGGTACAGCCGAGCGAGCGAGCGGCCTGCGCCGCCTGCAGGACATTCGGCGAGTTGCCGCTCGTGCTTATGGCGATGAGCACATCGCCGCGGCGCGCGAGCGCCTCGACCTGCCGGGCGAAGACCCGCTCGAACCCGTAGTCATTGCCGAGTGCGGTCAGCGTCGCGGCGTCCGAGGTGAGCGTGACCGCCGCCAGCGCCCGCCGCTCATCGCGAAACCGCCCGACCAGCTCCGCCACGAGGTGCTGCGCGTCGGACGCACTGCCACCGTTGCCGCAGGCGAGAACCTTGCCACCCGCGTGCAAACACTCGTGCAGCGCGGCGACGATGCGCCCGAGCACCGCTGGCAGCTCCTGTGCGGCGCGCGCGGTCACCGCCGCGTGATCGGCGAAAATCTCAGCTATCCCCATGGCTCATTCCAAGGATGGCACGGGCCAGATCCGGCAGGTCATCGTAAACCGCGGCCGGTGCATGCGCCGCCGCCTCGGTGCGGCAGCCCTTGCCGGTACGCACGAGCGCGGCCGTAACGCCGGCCCGGCGTGCGGCTTCCAGATCACGCTGATCGTCGCCCACGACGATGGTCTCCTCTGCCGGAATGCCCGAGCGTGCCACCGCGGCCGCAATCAGTCCGGGCTCCGGCTTGCGGCAGGAGCACTGCTCCTCGGGCGCGTGTGGACAGTAGAGTACCGCATCGAGTGCAGCCCCATGGGCTGCGGCTTCGGCCTGCATCCGCGCATGCACCGCCGTGAGCTGCTCGAGACTCATGACACCACGTCCGACACCGGCCTGATTGGTGGCCACTGAGAGCCGCAGCCCTGCACGGCGCAGCAGCGCCAGCCCCTCGAGCGCACCGGGCAGCCAGCGAAACTCCGCGGGCTCGCGCACGTAGCTGCCCGCGG
>JAFAVO010000287.1 GCA_019242385.1 Gammaproteobacteria bacterium
CTCAACATCACGCGCTACGCGGACGAGCTGCTCGAGTCGCTCGATGCATTGAGCGGCTGGCCGGAGCGCGTGCGCGTCATGCAGGTGAATTGGATCGGGCGCAGCGCAGGCTGTGAGATCGCCTTTCCCTACGCCGACGATGCTGCGGCACTCGCCGGCGGCGCAGGCCTGGTGAAGGTCTTCACGACGCGCGCGGACACGCTCTTCGGCGCCACGTTCCTCGCCGTCGCGGCCGAGCATCCACTGGCGCTCGCCGCCGCGCGCAGCGACCCGGCACTGGCAGCCTTCATCGAGGAGTGCCGCCGCGGCAGCGTCATCGAGGCCGATGTCGCCACCCAGGCGAAGAAGGGCATGGCCACCGGCGTGCACGTGCTGCATCCCTTCACCGGCGCGCCGCTGCCGATCTGGGTCGCAAATTACGTGCTCATGGCATACGGCGAGGGCGCGGTCATGGGCGTGCCCGCGCACGATGAGCGGGATTTCGAGTTCGCACTCGGCCACGGGCTCGCGGTGACCACGGTGGTGCGCTCGCTGCAGGAGGCCTATACCGAGGCGCGGGCACCGTGGATCGCGGCCTACGCCGAATACGGGGTGACGGTGAATTCGGGCGAGTTCTCCGGTCTCACCTCGCAGGCGGCGATGGATGCGATCGCCAGCGCGCTCGAGCACAAGGGTCTCGGCAGGAAACGCGTGCAGTACCGGCTGCGCGATTGGGGCATCTCGCGCCAGCGCTACTGGGGCTGTCCGATTCCGATCATCCATTGCGCCGCCTGCGGTGTCGTGCCGGTGCCCGCAGAGCAGCTGCCGGTGCTGCTGCCGGAAGATCTGGTGCCCGATGGCAGCGGCAACCCACTGGCGAAATCTGCGGCCTTCTATCAGTGCGAATGTCCGCGCTGCGGTGGAGCGGCACGCCGCGAAACCGACACCATGGACACCTTCGTCGACTCCTCCTGGTACTTCCTGCGCTACGCCTGCCCGGATGCACAACGCATGGTGGATGGGCGAGTCGAGTACTGGCTGCCGGTGGATCAGTACATCGGCGGCATCGAGCATGCGATTCTGCACCTGCTGTACGCGCGCTTCTGGACCAAGGTGATGCGCGATCAGGGGCTGCTGAGCTTCGGTGAGCCCTTCAGCAACCTGCTCACCCAGGGCATGGTGCTGAACCACGTCTACTCCTATCAGGCGAACGGCGGCCGCAAGCGCTACTTCAATCCCGCCGAAGTCGACACGCGTCGCGCCGCGGACGGCAGCGAGATCCACGAGGTGGTGACCCCCGAGCTCGGCAGGATCCGCGTGACGCACGAGGGCCTCGGCAAGATGTCGAAGTCCGAAGGCAACGGCGTCGACCCGGAAGGCCTCGTGGCGCGATTCGGCGCCGACACGGCGCGGCTCTTCATCATGTTCGCTTCACCGCCCGAGCAGACGCTCGAATGGTCGGACGAAGGCGTGCAGGGTGCCTGGCGCTTCATCCGCCGGCTGTGGACCGCGGTGTACGAGCACGTCTCAGCGGGCACGCCGCCGGCACTCGAGCCGCACGCGCTCAACGCTGAGGAGCGCGGCCTGCGGCGCGCAGCTCACCAGGCGCTCGCCAAGGCGACCGATGACATCGGCCGGCGGCGCAATTTCAACACCGCCATCGCCGCGGTAATGGAGCTGCTGAACGCGGTGCAGCGCTTCCCTGCGGCGAGTCCCCAGGCACGGGCCGTGCGTCACGAGGCGCTCGGACTCGCAGTGCTCATGCTCTCACCGATCACTCCGCACGTATGCCACGCGCTGTGGCTCGCGCTCGGCCACTCGCGTGCGGTCATCGATGAGCGCTGGCCGGCTCCCGAGAGTGAGGCGCTCGCCCAGGACACGCACGCCATCGTGGTGCAGGTGAATGGCAAGCTGCGCGGCCACATCAGCGTGCCGGTGAGCGCGGACGAGGCCACGGTGCGCGCGGCGGCGCTCGCCGATGAGAACGTCAGGAAGTTCGTCGCCGACCGGCCGGTGCGGCGCGTGATCATCGTGCCGGGCAAGCTCATCAACGTCGTCGTTTAGGCACCCTGGCCAGTTGCGCCCGCCACGAACAGTGAGCTCTCGGTCCGCGTTGCGCTGCAGTGTGGTGCTCGCTGCGCTGCTGCTCGGCGGTTGTGGATTTCGCCTGCAGGGCCGTACGCCGCTGCCACCGGTGGTGCGCTCGCCGTTCCTCGAGGTCCCGGACCGGCAGAGCGATTTCGTGCAGTATCTGCGCCACGCACTGCTCTCGAACGGCGCACAGCTCACTCCCGAGAGGGAGAAGGCCTCGGCCGTGGTGAGCATCCTGCGCGACGGCGTGACGCGGCGGGTGCTGTCGGTGTCCGCGACCAACCAGCCGAACCAGTACGAGGTAACCTACACCGTGGCATTCTCGGTGAACGCGAAGGGCCAGGAGCTGCTGCCCCCGCAGGAGCTGACCGCCACGCGTACCTACAGCTTCGATGAGCGGCTGTTGCTCGCCAAGAATCACGAGGAGGAAATCCTGCGCCAGGACATGGCGCGCGATCTCGCCGATATGGTCATGCGCCGCCTCGCCAGCCTGTGAAGAGCTGGCGGCGCAGCGCCCCCACATGCCAGCGCCCGTGACCGTCCCATCCCCGGCCCCGGCGGTGCTGCTGTTGAGTGCCATCGACCGCGTGGCCGTCGCGCTCCTGGTCGGGCGCTATGGCCTGACGCTCACGCTGCTCGCACCTGCCGAGGCGATCCCCGGCTCGTACTGGGGCGACAGCGAGGCGGGCCTGCAGGGCGACATGCTCCTTGCACGTCTGGACACTCCGCTGCATTCGGTGCTGCACGAGGCGGGCCATTACATCTGCATGAGTCCGGAGCGCCGCGCGGGGCTCGACCGGGATGCGGGCGGAGACGACCTCGAGGAGTCGGCGGTGTGTTACCTGCAGGTGTTGCTGGCAGATGAGCTGCCGCTCGTGGGCCGCGAGCGCCTGTTCACCGACATGGACGCCTGGGGGTACAGCTTCCGTCTGGGCAGCGCGCGCGCCTGGTTCGAGCGCGATGCAGAGGACGCGCGCGCCTGGCTGAGTGCGCACGGCATCATCGACGCGGCGGGGCTGCTGACCGGCTCAGCTCGTTCGGAGTGAGTGAAAATGCGACCTGATGCTCTCCCGAGCAGCAGGTTCGAGGCCGCCGGCCTGCTCGGCATCGCGCTGCTGACCACTGCGCTGTTCGCGAGCGGCACCCTCGACATCGCTGCGGCCCGCGCGTTCTATCGCCCCGACCCGCTCGATCACTGGCCGCTCGCGCAGCAGCTGCCCTGGTCATTGCTCTATCGTGCGGCTACCTGGGTGACGGCCACACTGGTGCTGGCGGGACTCGTGCTGCTCGCCCGGGGATTGAGGCATGGACGGTGCGAATTGCGTCAGGCAGCGCTGCTGTTGTTGCTCGGCGTCGCCCTGGGCCCCGGCCTGCTCGCCAACCTGCTCTTCAAGGACCATTGGCAGCACCCGCGTCCGCGCGATCTGATCGAATTCGGCGGGCCGCTGCAGTATGTCGCCTCACCGATGGCGGGTAGCGAGGGCGGTGCGTCCTTTCCGTGCGGTCACTGCAGCGTCGGCTTCATGTACGGCGCGGGATGGTGGATCTTCAAGCGCCGCCGGCCGAAATGGGCGGTGGCCTCCCTCGGTGCCGGCATCGCTCTCGGCCTGCTGCTCGGCATCGGCCGCATGGCGGCCGGGGCTCACTTCCTCTCGGACATCCTCTGGTCCGCGCTGCTCGCCTTCGCCGTGCTGCACATCCTCTGGTACCGCCTGCTGCGTGCGCGTCCGGGGGAACGACCTCCAAGCCTCGCCGCTCACTCGCGCTGGTCTCGCCTCGGCGCGCTGGCCGCCGCTTTGGCCGGTGTTGGTGTGCTGATGGCTCTCTTTGCGACCCCGCACGGCACCGTCCTCAGCGAGCAGGTGCCGCTCCACCCCGGCTCGCCGCGTACGCTGCAGGTGGCAGCGGATGTGGCGAACGTCGCCGTGGTAGTGCTCGATGATGCGCCGCAGGAGCTCACCGTGGCGGGCGAGCTGCACGGCTTCGGACTCCCCGGAAGCCGCCTCGCCGCGCATTTCGAGCTCATCTCCGGGCCGCAGCCGGCGCTCCGCTACCGTATCGAGAGCCGCGGGCGGCTGACGGATGTGGATGGCACGGTTACGCTGCGCCTGCCGGGGGCGGCTTTCGACTCGATAAGCGTCGACCTGCGGCGTGGCAACATCAGCGTGGCCGACCTCACGCGCTCGCACGCGGTGTCGATGGGACGCATTCATCTGGACCTGCACACCCGGCACGGGCACATTCAGGCAGTGTCACGGTGACGAGCAGCCCGGTGCCCGCTGCGGGTGAGCTGAGCTCGATAGATCCGCCGAGCAGCTCCACGATGCGACCCACGATCGAGAGTCCGAGGCCGCTCCCTCCGGCGGCACTCCCCGGCAGGCGGTAGAAGCGCTCGAACACGCGCTCGCGCTCGGCGCACGGAATTCCGGGTCCGTCATCGCTCACGCTGAGCACCACGCAACGCTCAGCCGCTGTCACATCGAGCGCCACGTGACCGCGCACGCTGACGTTGCGGATGGAGTTCTCGAGGAGGTTGCGCAGCAGCAGGTACAGCATCTCGGGCGAGCCGGGCAGGCAGTGGTGGCAGCCCGCAGTCCGGATGACGACCTGCTTCTCGCGCGCGGCGCCCGCGAGATCCTCCAGCACGAGATCGACGACCGGCTGCGCCTCGGTTCCCTGGCCCGGAGTGGGTCCGGAGCCGGGCTCGAGCCGCGCGAGCGCCAACAGCTGGCTCATCAGGTGCGTGGTGCGATCGATGTTCGTCTGCAGTTTCTCGAGCGCGCTGCGCATGTCGGCGCCGGTGCCGGCACGTGCCAGGACCTGTGCCTGCACGCGCAGCGCGGCGAGCGGGGTCCGCAGCTCGTGCGCGGCGTCGGCAGTGAAGCGCCGCTCGCGCAACAGCACCTCGCCGTGCCGTGAAAGCAGGCCGTTGAGGGCTACACCCAGCGCATGGGTCTCGACGGGCATCTCCGCGGTGTTCAGCGGCGAGAGGTCCCCCGCGCTGCGTCCGGCGAGATCGGCGGCGAGGCGGCGCACCGGCCGGAAGGCGCGCTGCGTCACCACGCCGATGAGCGCAGTGAGCAGCACCAGCGCCAACAGCAGCGGCAGCGCCACGGCGCGCAACGTCCGCGACAGCAGCGCATCCCGGTAGCCGAGCGGCTCGGCGATACGGATCGCAAGAGGCGTAGAGGCGGAGCGGGCGGAGCAGGCGCGCCAGGACACTCCGCTGACCGAGAGGTTGGTGCAGCCCGCGCCCGGGCCCACCTGGAACGCGCCCGCCGGCGCTCCGGGCGAGCGGTACAAGACCTCACCGGAGCGCGTGCTGATCTCGGTGATCATGTCGAAAGGCATCGAGCCGGCCCGCGAGGGTCGCAGCGGCACCACTGCCTCTCCCTCACGGTATTCGTGATCGGCATAACGCAGCGCGAGAGCAGCCTGCTGTTGCAGCAGCTCATCGAACTGCACCGCGGTGCTCGCGGCCACGGCACGGTAGACCAGCATCCCGAGCAGCAGGAACACCGCGCAGGCTGCGCTCGCCGTGGCAATCGCCATGCGGCGCCTGAGCGACCAGGGACGTTCGCGGCTAGCGCACGTTCTCGACGCGGTAGCCTCTTCCCTTGAGGTTGGTGATGAAGTGGGCACCGAGCTTGCGGCGCAGGTTGTGGATGTGGACTTCGATGGCATTGCTGGCGATGTGGTCGTCGAATCCATACAGCTCCTCCTCGATCTCCCCACGCGTCACCAGGCAGCCGGACTTGCGCATCAGCAGCTCGACCACGGCGTATTCGCGTGCCGTGAGCGGCGCCGGGGCGCCGAGGTAGGTGACCGAACGCTGACGCAGATCGAGTATCACATCACCGGCGGTCAGCACGGACTCAGCGCAGCCCTGTGCGCGGCGGGTAATCGCCCGCAGCCGGGCACCCAACTCGTCGATGTCGAACGGCTTGATCAGATAATCGTCCGCGCCGGCGTCGAGCCCCCCGATCCGGTCGCTGACGCGGTCGCGCGCGGTCACGATCACGACCGGTGTTGCGCGGCCGTTCTGGCGCAGCCACCGCAGCACACCGAGTCCGTCGCCATCGGGAAGTCCGAGGTCGAGTACCAGCGCGCTGAAGCTCGAGGTCGACAGCGCAGCCAGCGCCGCTCCTGTATCGCGGACCCAGTCGACCACATAGCTTTGCTGGCGCAGCCCCTCGCACACCGCATCGCCGAGCAGCGCATCGTCTTCGACCAGGAGAATTCGCAATGCCGTGTTCCTCTCGAGCGCTAGCGTAAGACCGTGGCGCTTAACCCAGTCTTAAGCACGGGCACCCTATGCTGGCCATCATGCGGGTTCAATCCTTCGCCGTTGTACTGCTGGCGCTGCTCGCCGCGGCGCCGCCTGCCCGTGCGGGCATCGACCACATGGTGCCCTACGACAGCAGCGGCATCTGGAAGCGCAGCAACCAGGAAATCGTCGAATACGGGCTCATCGCGACCTCGGTCGGTGGTGCCCTGTGGGAGGGTGGCGAATCACGCCTCGGGCGTACCTTCTGGACCTCCGTCGACTCTTCGGTTGCGGCGGGCCTCGTATCCCAGCTGATGAAAGTGGCCTTCTCACGGGTGCGGCCCCGCGACAGCGGGCCGCCTCCGGGGAATCCGAACCTGTGGTTCAAGGGCAATGGCAACGAGAGCTTCCCGAGCGGCGAGGTGACTGCGGTGAGCTCGATCGTCACGCCGTTCATGCTCGAGTACGGTCACGACCATCCCGGCGTGTATGCGCTCGCACTGCTGCCGGTGTACGACTCGATAGCGCGCGTGAAGGCTCAGGCACACTGGCAGACCGACGTGCTGGCCGGCTTCGCGCTCGGCAGTGGTACGGCATGGCTGATCCATCGCAGCCCCAACTCGCCCTTCATCCTGCAGATCATGCCCCACAGCATCTATGTCGGGATCGGCAAGCGCTTCTGACGTCCGGGTTGCACTGCGGCCGATCCCGTGGTTAATAATGACCGGGTGCACGCCGTATCGCCGCGCCGCCGATGAGGCGAACAAAGCGCTGACGAGGTCAGTTGAAGCTCACGTCCGACTCACTCGCCACACAGCTCGCCCAGCGCCTCCTCCCGGTCTACCTGATTTCCGGGGATGAGCCGCTGCTGAGCGGCGAGGCGGCGGATGCCGTTCGCGCCCGCGCGCGCGCCGCCGGATTCACCGAGCGCGAGGTGCATTTCATCGAGCGCGCCGGTGACTGGGACGAGGTGCGCGCCTCGGCCGGCAACCTGTCGCTGTTCGGCGCACGCCGCCTGGTGGAGATCCGGCTGATGACTCCCCGGCCCGGCGTGGCCGGAAATGCCGCGCTGCTGGCATTGCTCGAAGCTCGCGACCCCGACCTCCTGCTGCTGGTGATCGCTCCGCGCCTGGATCGGGACGCACAGGCTGCCGACTGGGTCCGTGCGATCGAGGCTCATGGTGCGTGGTTGCAGGTCTGGCCGCTCGATCCGGGCAAGCTGAGCGCGTGGCTCCTCGGCCGCGGCCGCAAGCTCGGACTCGAGGCAAGCGAGGAGGCGCTCGAGCTGCTCGCGGCGCGCACCGAGGGGAACCTGCTCGCTGCGCACCAGGAGCTCGCCAAGCTGGTATGGCTCGCAAGCGAAGGCAAGGTCGATGCAGCGACCGTGCTCGCGAGCGTCGCCGATAGCGCGCGCTTCGATGTCTTCCAGCTCGGCGAGACCACGCTCGCCGGCGAGAGCGCCCGGGCGCTGCGCATGCTCGCGGGTCTGCGCGCGGAGGGGACCGAGGCGGCGCTGGCGCTATGGGCGCTTACGCGCGCGCTGCGCGATTTGTGGAATGCGGCCTCCGGTGGCCTCGCGGCGCCGAGCTGGCAGCGGCGCAGCGCGGCAGTGGCCAAGGGCGCGCAACGCGCGGCACGCCTGCCCTTCGCCTCGCTCGCGGCGCGCGTGGTGCGGGCGGACCGCATGATCAAGGGTCGGCTGGCCGGCGATGCCTGGGACGAGATGGCGCTCTTGACCGCGGAGCTCTGTGGCCAGCCCAGCGCCGTCTCCAGCAGGACGCTCGCGCGCGTCTGACTCACATGCAGCCGATAGGTCTCTTTGGCGGCACCTTCGATCCGATCCACTGCGGTCATCTGCGCACCGCATTCGAGCTTTGGCAGGA
>JAFAVO010000265.1 GCA_019242385.1 Gammaproteobacteria bacterium
GCAGGCCGTGGCGCGCACCGGGCTGCGCGATGCGGCACTGCGCGTACACCGCCGGCTCGCCGAGCGGGTGCTCGATCACAAGGGTGGGTCCGGCAGCGCCCCCGCCCGCGTCACCGCCTGGATCGATGCAGGCGGCCAGGAACTCGCGCACTGGCAACGCACGGTCGCGGAGATGCGCGCTGCGGAAGCCGCCGACTTCGCCACCCTGACCGTGGGCGTCGAAGCTCTGCGCAAACTCGCCGACTGATGAGTCCCACCCTAAAACGCAGGACTGAACAGTGCCCGGCAAGCTGATACTGGTGCGTCACGGCCAGAGCGTCTGGAACCTCGAGAATCTGTTCACCGGCTGGACGGACGTGGACCTCTCCGCTCAGGGCCGCGCCGAGGCGATCACCGCCGGGCAGCAGCTGCTGAAGGAGCAGCTGGCCACCGACATCGCCTTCACCTCGGTGCTGAAGCGTGCCATCCGCACGCTCTGGATCATGCTCGATGAGATGGACCGGATGTGGGTGCCGGTGGAGCGCTCCTGGCGGCTCAACGAGCGTCACTACGGGACGCTCCAGGGACTCGACAAAGCGCAGACCGTGGCGCAACACGGCGAGGCGCAGGTGAAGATCTGGCGGCGCAGCTACGACATCGCACCGCCGCCGCTGCGTGCAGACGATCCGCGTCACCCCCGGTTCGATCCACGCTACGCCAGGGTCGACCCGCAGGAGCTGCCGGCGAGCGAGTCACTCAAGGACACACTCGCGCGCGTCCTGCCCTTCTGGCACGCGCGGCTCGCGCCCGAGCTGCGCGCCGGCAACAACGTGCTGGTGGTGGCGCACGGCAACAGCCTGCGCGCCATGGTGAAGATGCTCGATGAGGTCGGCGACAGTGAGATCGCCGAGCTCAACATTCCCACGGGCGTCCCGTTGCTGTACGAGCTCGACAGCGCGCTGCGGCCCAGGGCCAGTCGTTACCTCGGCGATGCGGCCGCCATCGCCGCCGCGACCGAAGCCGTCAAGCGTCAGACGGAGAAACGCTGAGCGCGCTTTACGCCGCCCAGCCGTCGTAGCGGCCGTGGAGCTCGCTCGCGAGCGCGGTCAGCCGACGGCTGATCTCCTGCATGTCCGGCACGACGAGCCGCATGGTCTTGGTCGCATGCAGACTGTAGGCGAGCTCGGGATCGTTCTCGAGCGGCTTCACATCGATGGCGAACTCGGGCTCGAGCCGCGCGCGCGCGCCGGCGCATGCCGCCTCGTTCGGCAACGCCAGAAAGAAATCCACCCGGTAATCCTTGAACGGCGCATAGCCCTGTGAGCGCAGGCGGCCGATAACCTGCTCGTCCCAGGACTCGGCCCGCAGCTTGCGCGATGCGCGCAGCTTGGAGTAGACGCGCAACGCGATCAGCGCGAGGGCCGCGACCAGCAGCAATACGGTCAAGCTCATTGGCGGGCTCGTGCGCTAGACGGAGCCGCTCTCGGGAAAGCGCGGCGGGCGCTTCGCGAGAAAGGCGCCGACTCCTTCTCTGCCTTCCTCGCCCACCGCATGCCGGGCGATAGTCTCGCTCTCGAGCACCATCTGCGACTCGAACGCGCCGAGGGAGTGCGCGATCAGCCGCTTGGTGGCGCCGAGGGCCGCGCTCGCGCCCCCCGCCAGCTGCTCGGCAATCTCCAGCGCACGCGGCAGCAGCTGCTCATCCTCGACCGTTTCATTCACCAGTCCCCAGGACAGTGCCTCCTCCGCCGGCAGGCTGCGGTTGAGGAGCAGCAGCTCCATGGTGCGCTTGAGTCCCAGGGTGCGCGGCAGGAGAAACGTGGTCCCCGCATCGGGTGTGAGACCGGCCTGGGTGTAGGCGAGGTTGAACTTCGAGCTGCGCCCGCAGAGCGCGAGGTCCGCCATGGCTACGAGCCCGACGCCCGCGCCCGCGGCCGTACCATTTACCGCGGCGATCACCGGTGCGTCCATGCGCGCAAAACGCGAGATCGCCGCATGCAGGTAGGTGGTCAGCTCACGGATGTAGTCATCGGCGCCCCCGCTGCGTGTACCGAAGGCGCGCAGATCGCCGCCGAAGCAGAAGTGGCGGCCGGCGCCGGTCAGCACTACGGCGCGCACCGCAGCCGTGCGCGCGCAGGTCATGGCGGCGGCGAGCAGATCCATCGCCACCTGCAGATTGAGGGCGTTGCCGCTCTCGGGGCGGTTGAGCGTGACCAGGGCGACCGGGCCACGAGTCTCGACCTGTACGACTGGAGCAGACATGCTCTTACTCGTCCGGGGCGATGCGCACCCGCAGCCCGGCGAGCTCGGGGGTAAACTCCAACTGGCACGACAAGCGCGAGTTCTCCTGGTAGTGGGTGAGCTCGGAGAGCAGCTCGCGTTCATCCGACATCATCGGCGGCAGGCGTGCCTGCCACTCGGGGTCGACATACACGTGGCAGGTGGCACAGGAGCACATCCCGCCACAGATCGCGGCAACGCCATAATCGAGCTCGCGCAGGTTTTCCATGACCTTCAGTCCGGCGCGGGCCTCGACCTCGTGCTCGACTCCGTCGCGGTCCACGACTCGCAAGAGCGGCATGCTGTCCCCTATAGCTGGGATATTGGAATGGTTGGCGCGCCGCGCGCGCCCGGGAGATCCGCTAGTGTGCCGTTTCGCCCCGCACCCCGCCAGAGGAGCGGGCGCGCTTCAGGCCGGTGGCAGCGGTCCGAGCACCTTCATCACAAACACGGCCTTGCCCTGTGCGCTGGCCAGGGCCTCGAAGCTGGTGCGCAGCTCCTCGCGCAGCACCTGCATGACGGTGTCATAGGGGCCGAACACCTGTGTGCTCATGCTGTTGGTCACCACGCGCAGCTCGGCGGCGCGCTCGAGACGCTCGAGAAACTCGTGAATGGCGGGAACGAAGTCCGCCCTGAGGGGATACAGGCTGATCTCGACGCCGATGTCCATGCGTGCTGCCTCCGCTCGCTGCCGGCGTCAGTATTGCACGCGCACCGCACCCGGGCTGCGGCTATCATCGCAGGGCCCGGGGCTAGAATTGAGCGGTCGGGGTGGGAGCGGATGAGCAGATGACACGCAAGGTGCAGGTCCATCAGGTCGATGCGTTCACCCGTGAGCCCTTCACCGGCAACCCAACCGGGGTGGTACTCAACGCCGATGCGCTCTCGGAGGCGCAGATGCTCGCCATCGCCCGCGAGCTCAACAACGCCGAGACTGCCTTCATCCTCGCGCCGGATGCCGATGATCACACCGTGCGCGCCCGCTTCTTCACCCCGCGCAGCGAGGCGGGCTTCGTCGGCCATGCGACCATCGCCGCGCAGTACGTGCTGTCACGGCGCCACGAAGCACCGCGCTGGCAGCGGCAGAAATCCAAAGCCGGTATCGTCGATATCGAGGTGCGCGGCAGCGATGAGGACCGCCGCATCGCCATCCGCCGCAGTCCGCCACCGATCGGCCGCGAGCTGAACGATCGTGAGCGGCTCGCCGTGCTCGATGCGCTCGCGCTCGCCTCCGAGAGCCTCGACACCCGTATCCCGCCGCGCATCGTCGGTGCCGCCGGCACGCGACTGCTCATCGGCGTGCGCGGGCCCGAGCCACTCAAGCAGCTCAAGCCCGATCTCGCGCGGCTGACGACGCTCTCGGCACAGATCGGCGCCGCGGGTTACTTCGTCTTCACGCTGGTCGCGAACGCCACCGACCACCTCACCGAGGCGCGCATGTTCTGCCCGGCGCTCGGCATCGCCGAAGACCCGGTGAGCGGCAACGCGCACGGCCTGCTCGGTGCGTACCTCGCAAGGCTCGGGCTGCTCGCCCGCAACGGCGAGCGTGCCGGTTTCTGCGGCGTGCAGGGTTACTCGCTCCATCGGCCCGGGCGCGTGGAGGTGGAGCTGGAATTCGCCGGCGGGGACCTCGGCGGCGTCTGGATCAGCGGCCAGGCTGTGTCGATCTTCCAGACCGAGATCGAGTTCTAGTCGCGCCATGGTGTTCGAGGTGGCGCTCGCGTGAGTCAGCTGAGCGCCGCGGCGCGCCGGACCAGGTAAGCGGCCGGCAGCGTCACGCAGGCGCCGATGAGGAAGGGCGCGGCAGGCCCGAGCGCAGCGTACAGCAGACCCGAGCTGAAAGGCCCGAGCACCCGTGCGAGGCTCGCGCTCGCTACGTAGGCACCCATGACCGCGCCGCGGTCCTGGCCACGGGACTGTTTGGAGGCGAGTGCCGAAGCGCTCGGGTTGTAGGCGCCGAGTCCGAGTCCGCACAACAGCAGCCCACTTACGGTCGCAGCGAGCGCGCTGCCGGCGCCGAGCAGCACCAGTCCGCTCACGTAGGCGACGACGCCGAAGCTCGCCAGCGCCGCCTCCCCCACCCTGGGCACCAGCACCCGCACCAGCCCGCCCTGCATCAGCAGCGCCGGCAGGGCAACCGCAAACAGCAGAAAGCCGACCACGCGCGGCCCGTAGCCATAGCGATGCAATGCCCAGATCGCGAAGATCGATTCGAGTATCGACTGCGAGTAGGTGACGAAGAGCGTCGCGGCGGCAAGCAGCGCGAGCGCGGGGCGCGCGCCGAGCAAGCGCCACGCGCCGCGCCGGGACTCCTGCGGATGCTGCAGGCGGTGCTCGGCCGTATGGCTCTCCGGCAGCACGAATCTCACCAACAGGATGGCGAGCAGGCTCGTTCCCACCGACACCGCCGCCGGCAGCGCGAAGTTGGCGGTGCGCGGATCGCCGCCCGCGAGCAGTCCGCCGATCGGCTGACCGAGCGTGAAGCCGATGCCGATCGCAGCGCCGACCACCCCGAGCGAGGCGGCGCGCTTGTCCGGCGCGCTGACATCGGTCGC
>JAFAVO010000358.1 GCA_019242385.1 Gammaproteobacteria bacterium
GGAAGGTGAGCACGCGCTTGCGCTGGTAGTCGTGCATGAAGCTCCAACCGAACCAGGCGGCGGCGGCGGCGAGCGCCAGCAGCCCCGCCATGACGCGCACGCGCAGCCCGGCCAGCACGATCACCAGCCCGCCGGCCACCGCGATCAATGCGGCGGTGCCGAGATCGGGCTGCATCGCCACGAGCCCTACGGGGAACATGATCAGCACGCCCATGGCCACGAGTCCCACCAGCGAGGGTGGCAGCGCACGCTCGTGCAGATACCAGGCGCACATCATCGGGACCGCGAGCTTCATGAGCTCGGAGGGCTGGAAGCGGAACAGACCGAGATTCAGCCAGCGCTGTGCGCCCATGCCGACGTGCCCGATCGCGGCGACCACCAGCAGCATCAGGCAGCCTGCGGCATACAGCCAGGGCGTGGAGCGGCGCAGGAAATTGGGATTCACCCGTGCCAGCAGCAGCATGGCGATGGCACCGAGCACCAGGCGCGCCACGGTGCGCAGCACCGTCGGCAGGCTCTGGCCCGAGGCGCTGTAGAGCACCACGAGCCCATAGAGCGCGATCAGCGAGAGCCCGACGACGAGCGGGCCATCGATGCGCAACTCCAGCAGCACGCGCGCGGCGCCGCTCAATGTGCGCCGGGTACGCGAGCCCTGGGCGATTTCTTCGTAGATCATGCCTGCGGTTTCTGCGGGGTTGCGGTGGTCGCCTCCAGCGCCGGCGGCTTCAGTTTGCCGTCCGGACCGAGGAGGTAGGCGTCGAGCACCTTGCGGGCGACCGGTGCCGCGTTCATCGAGCCGAAGCCGGCATTCTCCACGAGCACCGCGATCGCGATGCGCGGCGCCTCCGCCGGCGCGTAGGCGATGAACCAGGCGTGATCGCGCAGCCGCTCCGGGACGGTCTTGGCGTTGTATTTCGCATTCTGCGCGACCGTGTACACCTGCGCCGTTCCGGTCTTCCCCGCCGCCTGGTACGCCGCACCCTTGAAGGCGACCCAGGCGGTGCCGCAATAGCGCGCGCAGCGCGTGGTGCCGATCATCGCCTCGTTCACCACCGCCCAATCTTCCGCGGACACGCCCTTGACCGGGGTACCCTCGACCGGGGCGAGCCATTGCACGCGGCCGGCCGCATCGCGCATTCCCTTGACCACGCGCGGGCGAAAGTCGCGGCCACGCTCGGCCAGGATGCCCGTGATGTGCGCGAGCTGTAGCGGTGTCACCAGCAGGTAGCCCTGGCCGATGCCCATGTTGATCGTCTCGCCCGGGAACCAGACCTTGTCCTCCGGCCGCTTGAACGCCTTGCGTTTCCACTCCGGGGTCGGCAGCAAGCCTGCCTTCTCACCGCCGATGTCGATGCCTGTGGGCTGGCCGTAGCCGAAGGGCTCGAGGAAGGCTGCCATGCGGTCGATTCCGAGCGTCGAGGCGAGCCGGTAGAAGAACACGTCGGAGGAGCGCGAGATCGCCTCCGGCAGATCGAGCCAGCCGCGAGGCTCGTCCTTGTCCGCGCGCCAGACGTGGCGGCTGCCCGGGAGATAGAACTCGGCGTTGCAGAACACCTTGGTGTTCGCCGCCAGGGTGTGATCGGTGAGCGCGGCAAGCCCGAGAACCGGCTTGATAGTCGAGCCGGAGGGATACGTGCCGCGCAGCGCCCGGTTGAACAGCGGCCGATCGATGTCCTCCGCCAGCGCGCGGTACTCCGCGCCGGTGATGCCGCGCGCGAACAGAGAGGGATCGAAGCCGGGGAGGCTCACCAGCGCCAGGACATCGCCATTGTTGGGATCGAGAGCGACCACCGCCCCGCGGTGTCCGGCGAGGGCGGCCTCGGCGACGCGCTGCGCATTCAGGTCGATCGACAGCAGCAGGTCATCGCCGGCAGTCGGCGCCTTGGTATGCAGCTTCGGCACGAACGCGCCCTGGCGCTCGACCGAGCGGCCCTGCGCGTTGACCAGCACCTCGCGCGATCCGTTGGTTCCATGCAGCTGCTTTTCGTAGGCGCTCTCGACGCCGAGCTTGCCGATGAGCGAAGTGCCGGCATAGGCATTGCGATCGATGTGCTTGAGATCCTGCTCGCTGATCGCCCCGACGTAACCGAGCGCGTGCACGGCCATATCGCCGTTCGGGTACCAGCGCGTCTGGCGCGTCTTGATGTCGACACCGCGGAACTCGAACCGATGCACGGCGAAGCGGGCGACATCCTCATCCGACATGCGCAGGCGGATGGGTACCGAATCGAAGTTGCGGCTCGAGTCGATGGTGCGCTCGATCTCATCCACGTCCTCGGCGCGGATCAGGTTGAGCTTCACCAGGCCATCGAGCGTCGCGTCGATGTCGGGCACTTCCTCGGGCACGAGCTCGAGCTGGTAGGCCGGCTGGCTGCCGGCGATCAACTCGCCATGACGGTCGAGGATCAGGCCCCGGGCGGGCGGAATCGGCTCGGTACGTACCCGGTTACCCTGGGAGAGATCCGCATAATAGTCGTGGCGCGACACCTGCAGCACGAACAGGCGCACGATCAGCGCCAGGGTGGCGAGCCCCATCGCAGCGGCGCAGACGAGCGCTCGCTGATCGAAGAGCCGCTGCTCCCTCCAGTGATCCTTGATGCGTACGGCCGGCATCGCTATCGCTCAGGCCGCGGCACGCAGGCACCGGTGCGCCGCATACGGCTCATAGGCGATGGCCCGCACCGTAGCTGAGGATGGGCGCGGCGACCGGCC
>JAFAVO010000041.1 GCA_019242385.1 Gammaproteobacteria bacterium
GCTGGTCGTCAACAACATCCGCGGCATCCTCAAGGTGGCCGGCGTCAAGGCGCCGGGATTCGGCGACCGCCGCAAGGCCATGCTGCAGGACATCGCCGTCCTCACAGGCGGCACGGTGATCTCCGACGAGGTGGGACTGTCGCTGGAGAAGGCGACCATCAACGACCTCGGCGAGGCGAAGAAGGTGGTGGTCGAGAAGGAGAACACCACGATCATCGACGGCGCCGGCAAGCCCACCGACATCAAGGCGCGCATCGAGTCGATCCGCCAGCAGGCCGAGGAAGCCACCTCCGATTACGACAAGGAGAAGCTGCAGGAGCGCGTCGCGAAGCTCTCCGGCGGCGTGGCCGTGATCAAGGTGGGTGCCGCTACCGAGATCGAGATGAAGGAGAAGAAGGCCCGCGTCGAGGACGCGCTGCACGCAACGCGTGCCGCAGTCGAAGAGGGCGTGGTGCCAGGTGGCGGCGTGGCGCTGATCCGCGTGCAGCGGGTTCTCGAGAAGCTCGAGACCGCGAACGAGGACCAGCACGTCGGCGTCCGTATCCTCTCCCGCTCGATCGAGGAGCCTCTGCGCCAGATCGTCGACAACGCCGGTGAGGACGCTGCCGTGATCCTCAACCGGGTCAAGGAAGGCAAGGCCGCTTTCGGCTGGAACGCCGCCTCGGGCGAGTTCGGTGACATGCTCGAAGAGGGCATCCTGGATCCGACCAAGGTGACCCGTCTTGCGCTGCAGAACGCCGCCTCGGTGGCAGGACTGCTGCTCACGACCGAGGTCATGGTGGCCGAGGCTCCGAAGGACGAGGAGCACACCCATGCGGGCCCGCCGGGCGGCATGGGCGGAATGGACATGTAACGACCCTCTCTAAAGAGGTATCGATTCCCGCAAGGACACTCGATAGGCTTTACATAACAGTTACGGATTGGCGCCAGGTCTCTGCCGGGCGTCAATCCGGAAAGACGCGGAACAAGACCCCCTATTCCGCGCATTCCTCAAGGCCCCACACTGTGGGGCCTGTTTTTTTGTGCGCGCTCTTCGACAACTCCGCGAACGCCGTCACAGCGTGCGCGCAATGCGGCAGCGCCACACTTCCTTATCGCCCCGCCGCGGGTTTATCGTCCGGGCGAGGAGGCTCCATGAGCAAGCTTCGCTACCGCCGCGTGACACGCATCGCCTGCCTGGGCCTTCTGGCACTCGCGGCCTGCGCGCACGACGGCCAGGACGAGATGAGCTGGGCTCGCGCAGCTCTCGAGCGCAACCATTCCCTGGAGATCGTCGCCGCGGACCAACAGAGTCACACCTTCACGGTGCGCCTGAAGGAGGGCGGCGAGCTGCGCACGGTGCGGGCGGATCAGGTGATCGGCTTCCCCACCGAAGCCGCGGCCGCCGCGGCGGTGGTGCACCCGCCCGAGGCGGCTCCCGCCGAGCGGGCTCCGGCCGAACCGGCTGTCGTAGAGGCCGACACGCCTGCCGCCGCCACAGGCGCCGCCGCGCCTCAGACTGCCTCCACGCACACTGACCCGGTGCTGGTCTCAGAGAGCTCAAGCACTCTCGAGCACGTTGCCCCCGGCCGCGTGCTCGAGTCCGGACCTGGTTACAGCATCAGCTCTGCACAGACCGTTGCGCCGGCCTCCATGCGCGCGCGCGACTCCGTGAGCAGCGCCCCGCTCGAGCGCCGCCGCGAGCCGATCGTGTGTCAGGGCGCGCGGCTGCTGCACATCGACAACCGCAATCTGGTCTTCGAGGGCGACGCGGTGAGCGCGGTGGACGGTTGCGAGATTCACATCACCAACAGCCACATCAGCGCGAGCGGGGTCGGCATTGCCGTGCGTGCCGCCAACGTGCACATCGACAACAGCCAGATCGAGGGCGATCAGGCCTCCATCGAAGCCTCGCAGGGCGCGCAGGTCTACGTGGCTTCCTCGCGCTTCAAAGGCCTCAGCCGCCGCCTCGACACCGCCACCGTGCATGATCTGGGCGGCAACGTCTGGAACTAAACCCGAAGAGCATTAAGCTCTTCGGCAGGATGACTGGTACCACCCGGACGCTCACCCCCGAGCTCACCGCTCTGGTAGAACGCTCGATCGCCGAGCTCGGCGAAGCCGCGCGCGCGGCGCTCGCCGCCGCACCGGCCCCCATCGCCGATTCCATCCGTACCGTATTCGGCACGAGCGATTTCGTGGCTCATACCACCACGCGCGACGGCGAGCTCCTGCCGCAGCTGATTCAAAGTGGTGACCTGCAGCGCTCCCTGGCCGCTTCTGACTATAGGCTGCGCGCCCCGGTGCTCGGCGCATCGGTGAGCGAAGCGCAGGCTCAGAGCGAGCTGCGTCGCTGGCGGCGGCGCGAGCTGACCCGCATCGCCTGGCGAGACCTTGCCGGCTGGGCGGATCTCACCGCCACGCTCGCCGAGCTCAGTGCGTTCGCGGATCAGGCGATCCTGACCGCGCTCGAGGCCGCGCGGGCCGCGCTGGTCGCACGCTATGGAGAGCCGCGCGGGGCCGGCGGGGCCATACAGCCGCTGGTCGTCATCGCGATGGGCAAGCTCGGGGGTGGCGAGCTCAATTTTTCCTCCGACGTCGATCTGGTGCTGCTGTTTCCGGAGCACGGTGACACCGACGGACCTCGTCCCATCAGCAACGAGGAGTTCTTTACCCGCCTCGGTCAAGGCCTGGTACGGCTGCTGCAGAGTCCGACGGCCGAGGGGTTCGTGCTGCGCGTGGATCTGCGCCTGCGCCCCTTCGGCGACTCCGGCCCGCTCGTCTCGAGCTTTGCGGCTTTCGAGGACTACCTGCCGCGACACGGGCGCGACTGGGAGCGGTACGCGTACGTCAAGGCGCGCGCGGTGAGTGCCGTGGCGCGCTATCTCGAGCTGGAGGCGACCGCGATCCGTCCATTCGTCTACCGCCGTTATCTCGACTATGGTGTGTTCGAGAGCCTGCGGGAGATGAAGGCGCTCATCGAGCGGGAGGTGGCGCGCCGTGAGCTCGCCGACCACGTGAAGCTCGGTCCTGGGGGCATACGCGAGATCGAGTTCATCGTGCAGGCGCTGCAGCTCACCCGCGGCGGTCGCGACCGGCAGCTGCAGACTCCTTCGCTGCTCGCCGCGCTCGCGCGGCTCGGCGAGACGCGGCTGCTGCCGCCGGAGGCGCTCACCGAGCTGCGTGATGCGTACGTCTTCCTGCGCCGCCTGGAGAATCGCCTGCAGATGCTCGGCGATGCGCAGACGCACCGACTGCCCGCCGATGGTCTGGCCCGCGAGCGCATCGCTTACGCCATGGGCGCCGATGACTGGGCGGGCTTTGCGCGTGAGCTGGAGGCGCAGCGCTCACGGGTGAGCCATCACTTCCGCCTGGTGTTCTCCGGCGGCGATGCCGGCGATGCGACGGCGGTACGCATCGATCTCGGGCGCTTCTGGGACACGCAGGCGGAGAAGGCGGCGCTCGCCGAATCCCTCGCCGCCGCAGGCTTCGAGGACAGCGCCGAGGCGGCACGACTCCTGCTCGAGCTGCGGGGCTCGGCGCTCGTGCGCAAGCTCGATGAGGCGGGACGGCGGCGTCTGCAGGCGCTGCTGCCGGTGCTGCTGGCGGAGGTGGCACAGAGCAGTGCACAGCTGCCCGTGCTGCGCCGTGTGCTCGCGATCATCGAGGCGACCGGCAAGCGCTCCGCGTATTTCTCGCTGCTGCGCGAGAATGGCGCGGCGCGCGGCAGACTCATCGAGCTGTGCCGGCACGGCGATTTTCTGGCGGCGCAGATCGCCGCGCACCCACTGCTGCTCGATGAGCTGATCGACGAGCGGCTGCTGGTCCAGTTACCGACACGTGCGGGGTTTGCCGCGGATCTGGAAGCGCGCATGCAGCAGTTGCGCGAGGACGATCCGGAGCAGCAGGTCGAGACGCTGCGGCAGTTCCAGCGTGCTGCGCTGTTTCGCGTGGCGGTCGCCGACCTCACCCATCTGCTGCCGCTCATGCAGGTGAGCGATCGGCTCACCGATATCGCCGAGCTGATCGTCGAGCGTGCCATGGAGCTCGGCTGGCGGCAGATCACCGCGCAGTTCGGCGTGCCCTTGTGCGGGGAGGGGGCGGACATGCGCACGGTGAGCGTCTGTGCGGTCGGCTACGGCAAGCTCGGTGGCATGGAGCTCGGCTACGCCTCGGATCTCGACCTGGTGTTCCTGCACGACTCCCGCGGCGAGCACCAGCACACGAGCGGTGCGAAGCCGATCGACAACCAGTTGTTCTTCGTGCGCCTGGCGCAGCGCATCGTGCACCTGCTCACCATGCACTCGGCCGCCGGGCGGCTGTACGAGGTCGACGTGCGGCTGCGCCCGAGCGGCAAGGGTGGATTGCTGGTCACCAACATCGAGGCCTTTGCCGAGTACCAACGGAGCGAAGCCTGGACCTGGGAGCACCAGGCGCTGCTGCACGCCCGTGCGGTCGCCGGCGCGCCCGCGCTGCGCGAGCGTTTCGAGGCAGTGCGCCTCGAGGTGCTGTGCAACTACGTGCGCCGCGACACTCTACGGGAGGAAGTGCGCAGCATGCGCGAGCGCATGCGCCGGGAGCTCGGCGGCGGCGACCCACTGCGCTTCGACATCAAGCAGGACCGCGGCGGCATTGCCGACATCGAGTTCCTCGCCCAGTACTGGGCGCTCAGCTGGGCGCACGAGCACCCGCCGGTGGCCATGTTCGCCGACACCATCCGCCAGCTCGAGTCGGTCGCCTCCGCCGACCTCGTGCCGCAGAGCAGTGTGGATGTGTTGACGGCGGCCTATCGCACCTACCGCACGCGTATCCATCGTCTCTCGCTCGATGGCGCACCCCCGGTCGTGGCGGCGGAGGAATTCGCCGGGACGCGCGCGGCGGTCACCGCGCTCTGGAACGCGACTCTCGGCCCAGAGAGCGAGGTCTCGCGGGTATAATCGCCGCCATGTCCGCGACCGCTCGGCCTCTGATCGAACCCAACGCACAGAACCAGTACGACGTTACGGTCGAGGACCTGCCGCTGTGTTGTCCGATGCCGCAGATGTACCTGTGGAACTCGCACCCGCGGGTCTATCTGCCGATCGAGGAAAGCGGCTGGGCGAAGTGTCCCTACTGCGGGGCTGAGTACACACTGCGCCGCTGACTGCCGGCACGTTGCCTCACTCCTCGTCCGCGAGGTTGGGATCGCGCGGTGGGGGAAGGTCGGTCCGGACCGCCGTGCGCTTCGCCGCATGCAACTGCCTGTTCAGCTCCGGCAGATCCGCCTGCAGCTTCTTCCAGCTCTCGAGCGGCCCCGCGAGCTTGCCCTGCAGCTCTTCGGTCGCGGCGCGCTGAGCGGTGGTAGGCGCCGCATCAGCGCGCATGAGCTCCGCGTACAGTCCCGCGATCTGCTCCTCCAGGTCCTTGAGATTGGGCGCTGAGGGAGCCGGCTCGGCGGTTGCGCCGGTCAATGGGGCCGAGCCGGTGAGCGTGGCCAGGCGGGCCAGGTAGGAGTGGACGCTGCTATCCGCCGCGCCGGGCGCGACGGACTTCAGCTGCGCCTCTTGCGATTGCGCCGCGAGGAGCGCCTGCGAGCTCTGCGTGAGCAGGTCTGCCAGATGCGAGGTGAGCCGTAGCTGCTCGGCAAGCGCCTCGGCCGAGGCGCTGACGCGTGGATCGGCCTTGAGCGTCAGGGGCGCCTCGAGGTGCTGCCCCTCGTAGCTGATACGCACGCGGTAGGTCCCGGGCAGCGCAAGAGGTCCCTGCGGCTGTTGCGGCGTTGCATGGGGCACCGCCGAAATAGGATAGCCGCGGGCTACCGACACGGGCGCGGGATAGTGCAGATCCCAGACCCAGCGGTGGGCACCGGCGCGCGCCGACAGCACCTGGGGTGGCTTGATCCAGTACGGCGGGATGAGCTCGCGCGCCAGCTCGTCCGCGTCGGGTTGCGGAGGATCATCGCTCCGGTACCGCCGCACCGCTGCCCCGCTGGCATCGAGCACTTCGAGCACGAGCGGCTGGCGCGCATCGTGCGGCAGCCAATACTCGATGATCGCGCCCGCAGGAGGATTCTCGGCGAGCGGCTCATCGGGCGGAATGGGCGTATCCGTCCAGGTGCTGCGATGCATGCGGTAAGCCGCGGACGGCCGGAACAGCAGCGCGTCGCGGCCCGGCGCACCCGCGAGCTGCCGCAGCCTCGAGATGTCATCGAGGATCCAGATCGAGCGGCCATGGGTGGCGAGGATGAGATCGTCCTCGTGCAGCCACAGATCCCGCATCGAGGTGTGCGGCAGATT
>JAFAVO010000129.1 GCA_019242385.1 Gammaproteobacteria bacterium
GTGCTCGCTCCACCGACCCAGTCCATCTCCTGGCGCCTGATCCAGAGCTGGTTGCAAGGGGGCGACTAAAGCACCCCGCGAAAATTTCACTCGCACGCATGAAGCGCAACCATCGTTCGGCAAGACGCGAAATTTCGCGGAGGCCCCGCTAACATGTGCCTGCTGGTCCTCGCCTGGCGCGCGCATCCGCGCTACCGGCTGGTGGTGGCGGCCAACCGCGACGAGTTTCATGAGCGTGCGGCCGCTGCGCTCGAGAAGTGGGCACCACCCGCAGACCTTCTCGCCGGCCGCGATCTGCGCTCGGGGGGGACCTGGCTCGGCGTCGATCGCGAGCGGCGTTTCGGGGTCGTCACCAACTACCGCGAGCTGCAGCCGCCGCGCGCCGGGGCGCCCTCACGCGGAGAGCTGATTCCGGCTTACCTCGCGGCGCGCAGCGGCGGCTCGCCTGCGAGCCCGGCTGATTTCCTGGGCGCACTGGCGCCGCGCGCGGGCAGCTATTCCGGATTCAACCTGCTGCTGGCGGATGAGCACTCGCTCTGGTATGCCTCGAACCGCGCGACGCCTTTCGCGCGTGCGCTGGCACCTGGCGTCTATGGGCTCGCCAACGAGTCGCTGGACACGCCATGGCCAAAGCTCGAGCGCGTGCGCGCCGGGTTCGAAAGGTGGCTGCAGCAGGGCGCGCCCGCGCGCACCGAAGCGCTCTTCGAGCTGCTCGCGGATCGCACTCCAGCGATGGAGAACGGCGCTGCGCCCCCTGGTGCGCTGCCGCGCGACTGGGCGCGCGCGCTCTCGGCGCCGTTCGTACTGCACCCCGAGTACGGCACGCGCTGCTCCACGCTGTTGCTGCTCGAGGAGAGTGGTCGTCTGTACCTTGCCGAGCGGCGCTTCGATCCGGCCGGGGAAGCGAGCGGCGAGAGGCAGTTCCGCCTGCAGCCGGGCGAGTGGCCTTAACATCAGCCGCAGCGGCCGGATCGCCCGGCAGTCAACTGCGAGCGGCTCGGAGCGTAACGCTCTAGAATTCCGCAACTTTTCTCTGGTTACACGGTGAATGGCGCAGCGCAATTTCCTGTCGCGGTGTCCTCGACTGCTCAGCGGGGCCGCGGCGTCATTGCTGTGCCTCCTCGCCGCGCAGCCGCTGCAGGCCGCGAGCGTCACGGTCGAGGTGCGCGGTGTCGATGATGAGGTGCGCGACAACGTGCTCGCATTCCTGAGTTTCGAGCGCTTCCGCCGGGGCGGAGTCGACCTGAACCCCGACACCGTCGAGCGTCTGCACAATCGCGTCGAGCGGGAAGTGGACGCCGCCTTGCGCCCCTTCGGCTTCTACGAACCGCAGGTGGAATCGACGGTGACCGATCAGGGACGCGGCGACTGGCGCGTCCTCATCAACATCAACCCCGGCACTCCGGTGCGCGTCGACCAGATCGATGTGCGCGTCGACGGTCCGGGCGAGAACGATCCGCTCTTCCAGCGCATCCTCAGGAACCTGCCACTGCGCTCCGGTGACCGCTTGAGCCATGCGGCGTACGAGAACATCAAGGCCGACCTGCAGCGCACCGCCGCCACCTACGGCTACCTCGACGCCCGGCTGATCCGCAACGAGCTGGTGGTCGATCCGCCCAACCACACGGCGAACATCGCGCTCGAGCTCGAGACCGGCGAGCGCTATCGCTTCGGCGAGACCACCATCGAGCAGAAGGTCATCAGCGACAAGCTCGTGCGCCGCTACCTGCGCTACCATCCGGGCGAGTATTTCGACCTCACGCAGGTGCTGCGCACACAGTTCGCGCTCGATGACTCGCAGTACTTCGCCAATCTCGAGGTACTGCCGGGCGAGCCGGACCGGGAGGCGCTCAAGGTGCCCGTCAAGATCCGCGCCGACGCGAGCCGCCGGCACCGCTACTCGGTCGGCGGCGGCTACGCCACCGACACCGGTATACGCGGTACCTTCGGCTACGAGGACCGGCGCATCAACACCTACGGCCACACCCTCAGCATCGCGGTGCAGGCATCGCAGGTACAGCGCTACAACCTGCAGAGCCACTACCGCATCCCGATCGGTGACCCGGCGGTGGAGAACATCTCGCTCAACGCCATCATCCAGCAGGAGACGCTCGCGGATGTGACCGCCACCACGCAGTCGGCGGGAGTCAGCTTCACCAATGTTACTGCCGGCTGGCAGCACTTCTGGCAGTTGAACGGTGTGCATACCATCAGTGAGAACAGCGTCCCCACCGTGATCAACACCAACACCGCGCGCAGCGATGAGCTGCTGGTGCCCGAGCTGGCCATAGCCTCGGTGCCCAAGGGTTTTCTCGGCGAGCCACTGTTCGAGCGCCCGGTGTTCCTCACCATCAAGGCCTCGCACAGCGCGCTCGGTTCGCAGGCCGACTTCGTCCAGCTGCACCTGACACTCGAGCGGGTGCTGCACCTCGGTGGCAAGTGGCATCTGCTGCTGCGCGATGAGATCGGCACCACCTTCGTCAAGGACTTCAACGACATGCCCGCCGTGTACCGCTTCTTCGCCGGCGGCGACCAGAGCGTGCGCGGCTTCGCCTACAACGAGCTGTCACCGCTCGAGGGACCGGTGTGCCAGACCAACACTGCCGGGCAGGTGCTGACCACGCCAGGCGGTGGCTGTCAGCCCAGGCCCGGGTACTATCTCAAGACCGGCGGCAAGGACGTGCTGACCGGCACCTTCGAAGTCATCCGCGAGCTGCCGCGCAGCCTCGGGGTCGCGGCCTTCTTCGACTACGGCAACGCGCTCAACAGCTTCCGCAAGCCCGACTGCGTGCCCGGCGCGGAGATGGGCACCACCATCTGCCCGCCATTCATCCAGTACTCGGTCGGCGTCGGGCTGCGGGTTCGCCTGCCGGTGATGACTCTCGGCGTCGACATCGCGCAGCCGCTCTCGACCAGCGGGGGTCCGCGTCTGCACATCAACTTCTCACCGAAGCTCTGAGCTGGATCCCGCTGCATGCGCCGCCTGCTGCTCGCACTTGCCGTCCTCATCATCCTCAGCGCTCTGACAGCGCCGGCGGTGCTCCTGTGGGCGGCGCTCTATACCAACGACGGGCTGCAGTTCGTGATCCGCCACCTGCCCAACAAGCTCGGGCCGGTGCGCCTCACCATCAGCGGAGTGAGCGGCACCGTCGCGAGCGGACTCAGAATCGAGCGGGTCGAGGTCGAGCACGATCTCGTGCACCTGACATTCACGGGTATCGAGGGACGCGTGGCGCTGCGGCCGCTCGTGCTGCAGACCATCCGCGTGGCACACGCCAGCGTGCAGAACGCAACCGTCGAGGTGCGGCGGCGCACCCAGCCCTCGACGCCAGGCCCGCCGAGCTTCCTGCCGGCCTGGCTCAGCATCAATGCCGAGGACGCGCAGGTGGGCAGCGCGCATCTGCAGGTCTACAACGGCTTTCAGCTTGCGCTCAGCGACATTCGGGGCGCCGCGCTCATCCGCCACAGCTACATCCGCTTCTTCGAGCTCGACGGCAGGCTCGAGGGCGCTCACATCACCGCGCTCGGCATGCTGCGCGCCACCGACCCGCTCGGGATGGAGGTGAAGGCGCACGTAGACTGGACCCCGAGCGGGCAGCCCTCCTGGACCCTGGCCGGGAACGCACGCGGCAACCTCGACGCTTTGAACCTCGTCGCGCACTTCACCAGCCCATTCCGTGCGGATGTTTCCGGTCAGGCGCTCGATCTCACCGGCCGCTGGCACTGGGCCGCGGATGCGGCGGTACAGAGCTTCGACCTGCAGGCGTTCCACCTGGGCGGAACCCTCGGCACCATGACCGGGCATCTCGCCGGCTCGGGAAATGACAGCGGCTTCCAGGCCCACGGACCCGTCAATCCGGCGGGACTGCATGCGGGAGTGTTCGAAGTCCAGTTTGCCGGCAACTACGCCGCGCATGCGCTGACTGCCCGCAGCATGCAAGTGCGGCACGCCGCCTCGGGGGCGCGTGCCAGCGCCACGGGCACGATCGCCATGATCGAGAACGGTCCGCGGCTCGATCTGAAGGGCGACTGGAGCGACTTCCGCTGGCCGCTCACCGGACGCTCGCCCGCCGTGCGCAGCGCCGCGGGCTCTTTCGCCATCTCCGGCGTCATGCCCTACGGGGTGCAGATCAGCGGCCGTGGGCGTGCGGCGGATTTGCCGGAGATGGCGGTGCAGGCCGCGGGCACCCTCGGCAAGAACGGCGTGACTTTCGATCCCGCCGCCGTCGATCTGTTCGGGGGACGCGCGCTCGTCAGTGGCAGCGCGACCTGGTCGCCGGCGGAGACCTGGTCCATCACCGGACGCGCGAGCGGCATCAACCCCGGGGTGCTGCGTCCCGATCTGCCCGGCAGTGTCAGCTTTGCGCTCACGGCCTCCGGTCGCGGCTTCGATACCCGCGGCGACGTGAGCGCCTCCTTCAGCGATATCGGCGGACGGCTGCGCGGCCTGGTGGCGAGCGGCGCCGGCACGGTGACGCGCAGCGGTACCGTGTGGGGCTTCAGCAACGTGCACGTCGGGCTCGGCAGCGCGAGCCTCGCGCTCGACGGTCGGATCGGTCAGCGCGTCGACCTGCGCTTCGAGACGAAGCTGCGCGACCTCAGTGTGCTCACGCCCAAGGCGCACGGGGAGCTGAAGGCTTCCGGAATGGTGAGCGGCACGCTGGCCGAGCCCGCCATCGTGGGCAGCGCGCACGGTGCCGATCTCGCCTGGCAGGGCGTAACGCTCAAGGCCTTCGACGCAGACATCAACTTCCATCCCGAGGCCAGCGGACAGGACTCGCACGTGGATGCGCGGCTGCGCGAGCTGGCTTTCGCCGGCCGCACGCTCGGGACCGTGGCGTTCACGCTCACCGGCCCCCCCTCTGCCTACAAGCTGCACCTGGCGGCCACCGCCACCGGGCTTGCGGCCGGCGCCCAGGCCGTCGGCGCGTACGCGAACGGGGTCTTCACGGGCACCCTGTCTGCGCTTTCCCTCACCGGCAGTGAGCAGCTGCGCCTCTCGCTCGAGCATCCGGTGGACCTGGTCCTGGCGCCCGACCACGTGCAGGTCCAATGGCTGTGTCTCGTCGGGACGCCCGGCAGCGTCTGTCAGGACGCAACCTGGACCCCGGCCGAGTGGTCGGCCACGGTGTCTGCCAGTCAACTGCCGCTCGCGACACTCACCGCCGGCATGACGCCCAAGGTCGATTACCAGGGCACCGTGAGCGCGTTCCTGCAGCTCACAGGCCGCGGCGACCGGCCGGTGCAGGGCGTACTCACGGCGCAGCTCGCGGACGCGGAGATTCTGCACAGGCTCGTCAGTCACAAGGTGGAGCACACGCGCATCGGCTCGGGCACCGTGCACGTTACCGCGGGCGCGGAGCGCATCGACGCGCGCGCCGACCTGGGGGATGGCAGCGTCGGCACGCTGCACGGAACGCTCGAGCTGCAGCGGGCTGCGCCTTCTTGGCAGCAGATGCCGCTCAGCGGTGAGCTGCATGCGCAGACGGCCGAGGCCAATCTCATCACGCTGTATGTTCCCGACATCGACCGTGCCGTGGGCACCCTGAAAGCGGATCTGCGCTTCGGCGGCACCGCGGGATCGCCGACCGTCAGCGGACTGTTGCAGGTGAGTGACGGCGAGCTCGATGTCTTCCAGATCAATCTCACGGTGCGCCGCCTGGCGATGCAGGCGCGGCTCTCCGACAACGGCGTCGACTTCAAGGGCAGCGCGCAGGCGGGCAAGGGCGAGGTGAGCGCCAACGGCCACCTCGAGTGGCGTCAGCTCCTGCC
>JAFAVO010000161.1 GCA_019242385.1 Gammaproteobacteria bacterium
GTCAATCCTTCTTGCCGTCGCTCACGCCGACGGTGATGTGGCTGTTGCGCTTGATGATGCGTGTGCCGCGTCCCTTGGCGCGCGCGGCGAAGCGCTTGAGCAGCGGCGCGGCATCCACGTGGATGAGTGACACCTTGAGCTCATCGATGTCGGCACCGTGGTTGTGCTCGGCGTTGGCGACCGCCGACTCGAGCACCTTGCGCACCAGCGCAGCGCCCTTCTTGGGCATGAAGCGCAGGGTGGCGATGGCAATGCCGACGCTCTGACCGCGCACCACATCGGCCACCAGGCGGCACTTCTGCGGCGAGATGCGCGCGTAACGCAGTTTGGAAGTCACCTGCATGTGCTCTGTCTCCCGGCTCCTCAGGTGCTAGCGGCTTCGACCTTGCGGTCGCCGGAGTGCGCCTTGAACGTGCGGGTCGGCGCGAACTCGCCGAGCTTGTGACCGACCATGTTCTCGGTGATGAGCACCGGGATGTGCTGCCGCCCGTTGTGCACGGCAATGGTGAGTCCCACCATCTCCGGCACGACCATCGAGCGTCGCGACCAGGTCTTGATCGGCTTGCGGTCGTTCCTGGCGGAGGCCGTCTGCACCTTCTTGGCCAGGTGCAGATCGACGAACGGACCTTTCTTCAGTGAGCGTGGCATAGGATCGCGGCGCCTCCCGATCAGCGAATGCGGTTCTTACGGCGCTGGACGATCATGTTGTCCGTGCGCTTGTTGTGGCGGGTCTTCAGTCCCTTGGTGTTCCAGCCCCACGGGGACACCGGGTGCGGGTTGCCCTGTCCGGACTTGCCCTCGCCGCCCCCGTGCGGGTGGTCGACCGGATTCATGGCGAGTCCGCGCACCGTCGGCCGCACGCCCTTCCAGCGCTTGGCGCCCGCCTTGCCGTAGCTGCGCAGGTTGTGCTCATCGTTGCCTACCTCGCCGATCGTGGCGCGGCAGTCGATGTGCACCTTGCGCGTCTCCCCGGACTTCAGCCGCAGGTAGGCATAGATGCCTTCGCGCGCAGTGAAGGACACGGACGACCCGGCGCTGCGCGCCAGCTGTCCGCCGCGCCCGGGCTTCATCTCCACGTTGTGGATCAACGAGCCCACCGGGATGTGACGCAGCGACATGGCATTGCCCGCCTTGATCGGAGCGTCGGCGCCGGAGCGCACCTCGTCACCGGGCTTCATGCCCTTGGCGGCGAGGATGTAGCGCCACTCGCCGTCGGGATATTTGATGAGCGCGATGTGGCCGGTGCGGTTCGGATCGTACTCGAGCCGCTCGACGGTGCCGCTGATGCCGTCCTTGTCGCGCTTGAAGTCGATGATGCGGTACTTCTGGCGCGTGCCGCCGCCATGATGGCGCGTGGTGATGCGGCCGAAGTGGTTACGCCCGCCGGTCTTGCTCTGGTGCGCCGTGAGGTCGATGCGCGGCCCGCCCTTGTACAGGTGCGAGCGGTCCACCTTGACGACCCCGCGCGTGCCGGGAGTTCTGGGCTTGTACTTGATGAGAGCCATGAGCTTTCCTGTCAGGTCTTGGCGCGCGCTTCGTAGTCGATCGTCTGACCGGCGGCGAGGCTCACGTAGGCCTTCTTCCAGTCCTGCGTGCGCCCGGTAGTGCGGCCGAAGCGGCGCGCCTTGCCAGGCTCGTTGACCACCTGCACCCCTGCGACCTTGACATCGAACATCAGCTCGATGGCCTTTCTGATGTCGGTCTTGGTCGCGTCGCGACGCACGCGGAAGGTGTACTGGTTGTGATTCTGCATGGCGAGCGAGGTCTTCTCGGTGACATGCGGAGCGATCAGCACGCTCATGAGCTGCTCGCGCTTCACTGCAGCCGCTCCTCGATCAGTTTCACCGCGCCGACGGTCATCAGCACCTTGTCGTACGCGGCGAGCGACAGCGGATTCAGCGCCGGCACCTCGATCACCTCGACGTGCGGCAGATTGCGCGCGGCGAGCGCGAGCTTCTCATCGGCCGCCTCCAGCACGATCAGCACCGAGGGCAGCGACCAGGCCTTCAGCTGACTCGCGAGCAGACGCGTCTTCGGCTGCTCGAGCGCAATGCCATCGGTCACCAGCAGCCGCTCGGTGCGCGCGAGCTCGGAGAGCATCGCGCGCAGCGCGCCGCGGTACATCTTGCGATTCACCTTCTGCGCGAAATCACGCGGCTTGGCCGCGAAGGTCCTGCCACCTCCGACCCAGATCGGCGAGCGGCTCGATCCGGCACGCGCCTGACCGGTGCCCTTCTGCGCATGGGGCTTGCGCCCGCCGCCACGCACCTCGGCGCGCGATTTCTGCGCCTTGGTGCCGGCACGTGCGGCATTCCGATATGCGGTCAGCACCTGGTGTACCAGTGCCTCGTTGAACTTGTGCCCGAACGCGGCTTCCGACACCTGCAGCGTGCTGTCCCCGCTCACTGACTTGAGTTTCATGACGGTCTACTTCTTTCCCGCCTTCGCCGGGTCTTTGGAGGGCGCTGCGCCCACCTTGGTCGGAGTCGTAGTCCTGCGCTTCGCGCGCCTTGCGGCCTTGAGCGAGGCGCGCACGATCACCTGACCGCCTTCCGCGCCCGGAACCGCGCCGCGGATGAGCAGCAGGTTGCGCTCGAGATCGACCTGCACGACGCGCAGGTTCTCGGTCGTCCGCCGCACCACTCCCATGTGGCCGGACATGCGCCGGCCCTTGAAAACCCGGCCCGGTGTCTGGCGCTGACCGATCGAGCCCGGCGCGCGGTGCGAGAGCGAGTTGCCGTGACTTGCGTAGCCGCCGGCAAAGTTGTGGCGCTTCATGGTGCCGGCGAAGCCCTTGCCGATGGTCGTGCCGGTGACATCGACCACCTCGCCCTCCTTGAACAGGTCCGCCTTGATCTCGGTACCTGCCTTGAGCTCGGCCTGCTCGGAATCGCTCAGCCGGAACTCGACCAGCGATCGGCCCGGGGCGACGTTCGCCCGGCCGTAATGCCCATTCACCGCCTTGGAGTACAGCTGCGGGCGACGCGCGCCGTAGGTGACCTGCACGGCGCGGTAACCGTCCTTGTCCTGCGTCTTTACCTGAGTGACGCGGTTCGGCAGCACCTCGATCACGGTCACGGGCACCGTTTCACCGGCGTCGGTAAACACGCGCGTCATGCCGGCCTTGCGGCCGACGAGTCCGATAGCCATTAGTGTCCTCTCAACTGCCCGTGCGTACGGCTCGGGGTGCCCACCGTCCCCCGGGCTATCAGGCTAAGTCTTTGACACAACAGGAGATTTGCGCATTCCCATGGTGGGATGCGCTAAAGTCTCGAGTGGTCTTGGAGCGCAAGTCCGCAGCCGCCCCAACCTCGCCCGATGCCGCGTTACGCGACCCGGCCCGCCTTTTGCAGGGGGCCCAAAAAGGGCGCGCAGTATAGGCGCGCCGGTCCCATCTAGCAACCCTGTCTCTGCAGGCTCCGCAGCGCTAGAACCCGACTACCTGCGACCAGATCTGCATGCTCGCTCCATCGCGGGTATCGGACCAGGCTGCACGTACGACACCGTCGGCACCCGAGGCGAGCTGTGTGTAATCGCCAAAGAAGCCGCAGCCGGGAAAGCCCGTGCAGGGGTTGAAGGAAACGTCGTTGACCGCCTGTTGCACGGGGAACGTCTTGCCCCCGTCGGTGGACTTGCCGACGAAGTAATCGACGCGGGTATTGAACGGGTCGTGACGGTCATCGTACCAGCCCACGTATACCGCGCCCGCGGGAGTCGCGGTCGCCCAGGCAAAGAAGTGATGCTTCTGGCCGAGAAACACATCGTTGTTCACCCGCGCAACCGTCACGGCCTGACCCCCGAGGGGGACGCGCGCCAGGTAGACCGAGGGCGTGGTCTCGCTGCGCCCGTTGTCGACCTGATTGGCCGAGAAGGCGCAATAGGCGGTGAACTGGTGAATGCCGCAGCCCGGCGCTTGCGCGCCCGCATCGCGAAAGCCCCAGTTGATGTTGCCCAGGCCGTTGAACACGAACGAGACCACCGGGGCCGCCCCGACGACCCAGGTCGAGCCGTGCAACGTCGCCTGCCACATGTGGACGGCAGCCGCATCGCTGAAGTCATCGAAGAATACGTGCGGGGTTCCTCCCGCATCGATCACCATGCTCGAGAACTGCGCCTGGTGGAGCCGTCCGCTCACCAGCCTCGGAGTGCTGAAAGGCGCACCCGGTCCCGGCGAATGGGCTTCCACGATCGCCGAGGAGTTGGCCGGGATGCTGGCGTTGCCGTCGGTGCAATTGCCCGTCGGCAGGTTGCAGAAAACGGTGTAGTAGACGTAGGTCGTGCCGTACTTCGGACTGTTGAGGTTGGCGTCG
>JAFAVO010000233.1 GCA_019242385.1 Gammaproteobacteria bacterium
CATGATCCGGCGCAGCACGTAGCCGCGTCCCTCGTTGGAGGGTAATACGCCATCGATGATCAGAAACGCAGTGGCACGGATGTGATCGGCAATCACCCGCAGAGAGCTCGAGCTCAGCACCGAGGTACCGGCGAGCCTGCCCGCGGCGCGGATGAGATTCTTGAACAGGTCGATGTCGTAGTTGGAGTGCACGCCCTGCATCACCGCGGTGATGCGCTCGAGGCCCATGCCGGTGTCGACCGAGGGTCGGGGCAGCGGAGTCATGGTGCCATCCGCGGCCCGCTCGAACTGCATGAACACCAGGTTCCAGATCTCGACGTAGCGGTCGCCCTCCTCGTCCTCCGATCCCGGAGGGCCGCCAGGGACCGAGGGTCCGTGATCGAAAAAGATCTCACTGCAGGGGCCACAGGGTCCGGTATCGCCCATCGACCAGAAGTTGGAGCTCTCCCCGAGGCGCGAGAAGCGCTCCGGGCTGATGCCGATGTCCTTCAGCCAGACATCGGCCGCTTCGTCATCGTCGTGATACACCGTGCACCACAGGCGTGTCGGGTCGATCCTCAAGGTGTAGATGAGGAAATCCCAGGCCAGGTGAATCGCCTCGCGCTTGAAGTAGTCTCCAAAGGAGAAATTGCCGAGCATCTCGAAGAAGGTGTGGTGACGGGCCGTATAGCCGACGTTTTCGAGATCATTGTGCTTGCCACCGGCGCGCACGCAGCGCTGCGCGGTCGCGGCGCGCAGGTAATCGCGCTGCTCCTTGCCCAGAAACACGTCCTTGAACTGCACCATGCCGGCATTGGTGAACAGCAACGTCGGGTCGTTGGCGGGCACGAGCGAGCTCGAGGGCACGACGATGTGGCTCTGCCCGCGGAAGAACTCCAGGAAAGAGCTGCGGACGTCCGCAGTGCTCATGTAGGAAGGCTTGTTCAAGAGTCCATAGATCCTGTGTCGGGGTCAGCGCCCGTGGCCGACCGGATATGATCCGATGAAAAGCCACGATACTGCAAAAAGCGTGCTTGCCGCGCCCGCTGCGGCCAGCCGGCGGGCGCCTCCGGTCCAAATTTCGCCCGACACACCTTACGGGCGAGTGCGGACCAGTCGGGGCCGTTGGCGAGCGCCGCATCGATCGACTCGGCGTCGAGACCACGCCGGCGCAGCTCCACCGCGATGCGCACCGGACCCTGCCCGCGCCCGGCGTGGTGGGCGACATAGTTCTGCGCGTAGCGCTCATCGTTCAGCAGCCCGGTGCGGCCGAGCTCGGCGATCACCTCCGCAACGGCTGCCGGCCCATAGCCTTTGGCCTCCAGCTTCTCGCGCATCTCCTGGCTCGCGCGATCGCGGCGTGCGAGCAGCGCGACGGCGAGGGCATATGCCCCTGCCGTATCACCGTCGGGGTTCACCGGCACGTTACTTCGTGCGCGCATAGGCCTGCAGTATAGTGGTTGAACGGCCCGGCCCTGGTGGCGGCTCCGTTCTCACTCGCACGAGGTTCATCATGCGCTTCGACATTCTCGCCCTGGCTGTTCTCGGACTGGGCAGCCTCGCGCCCGCCGTCGCTGCGGATGCCCCACCCACGACGCAGCCCGAGCGCGCCGCGGCGCCCGCAGCTGCAGCAGACGCGTCTGCCGCGCCTGCGACGAGCACCGCGACCAAGGACCCGGCGACGCCCTCCGCCGCGTCACCCGCGGCGAGCCCCCCTGCCGCCACGCAGGCCGCCGCGCCGGAGCTCAGCCCGGCTGAGAGCCACTTAATTGACCTGGGCTACAAACCGCAGATGCGCAACGGCCAAAAGATTTATTGCCGGCGCGAAGCGCCGATGGGCTCGCGAATCAGTTCCGGTCAACACTGCGGTACCGTGGCGGAGCTTGCGACGACGACGCAGGAGGGGAGGCAAGGACTGGAGAGGACCCAGCGGAACACGGTCAGCCCCATGCCGCATTAACGCGCCGTCGTCGACCCGAGGCCGGCGTCGGGCTCATCAGGGCGCGCTGATTCGGGATCAACGCAAGAAGTCAGCTCAAGCGGTATTTGCAGCCTGATCCCCGTTGCGCTGCTGCCGCGGCGGCAGCAGCCGCGCACGAACCTGGTCCTCGATCTCGCGGGCAATTTCCTTGTTGGCCTGCAGGTAGGCGCGCGCGTTGTCCTTGCCCTGGCCGATGCGGCTTCCCTTGTACGCGTACCAGGCGCCGGATTTCTCGATGATGCCGAGGGTGCTCGCGAGCTCGATGATCTCGCCCTCACGCGAGATGCCCTGGCCATACATGATCTCGAATTCGGCCTCGCGGAATGGCGGGGCGACCTTGTTCTTCACGACCTTGACCCGGGTCATGTTGCCGGTGACTTCCTCACCGCTCTTGATGGCGCCGATGCGGCGGATGTCGAGCCGCACCGAAGCATAGAACTTCAGCGCGTTGCCGCCGGTGGTCGTCTCGGGATTACCGAACATCACCCCAATCTTCATGCGAATCTGGTTGATGAAGACCACGATGGTGTTCGAGCGCTTGATGTTGCCGGTGAGCTTGCGCAGCGCCTGCGACATGAGACGCGCCTGCAGCCCGACCTGCATCTCACCCATCTCGCCCTCGATCTCGGCCTTCGGCGTGAGCGCCGCTACCGAATCGACGACGACGATGTCGACCGCGTTGGAGCGCACCAGCATGTCGGTGATCTCGAGTGCCTGCTCACCGGTATCCGGCTGTGAGACGAGCAGATCGTTGATATTGACGCCGAGCTTTTCGGCGTAGCTGGGATCGAGCGCATGCTCAGCGTCGACGAATGCGGCGGTGCCGCCGCCGCGCTGCACCTCGGCGATCACCTGCAGCGTAAGTGTGGTTTTGCCGGAAGCCTCGGGGCCAAAGATCTCCACCACGCGCCCGCGCGGCAGACCGCCGATGCCGAGGGCAATATCGAGCCCGAGCGAACCGGTGGAGACCGTTTCGATGTCGTAGCTCGCAGCCGCATCGCCCAGGCGCATCACCGAGCCCTTACCGAACTGCTTCTCGATCTGTCCCAGAGCGGCGGCGAGCGCCTTCTTGCGGTTTTCTTCCATCTGCGGATATCCCGAAGGTGTAGGCGAAGCGAGAGGAAACATTGCGCGATGGATTATCACATAAAGCATCGCGCGCGGGGCGCATCGCCGAGGTGCATTTCTCTTCTGTTCATGCACTTTTGTCGGCAACCAGTGGATAAGTGTCGATGACACTGTATACGGGCCCGCTCGGCTCGGTGCGGCTGTCGATCAGTGCGAACGCATCGAAACGCCAGGTGAGAGCGCGCAGGGGCAGCAGCGGTCCCTGCCGCAGCACCTTGCGCGCCAAAGTGACGTGCGCCTGAAAGGGCCTGCGATCGGGGCTGAAGCCGATTGCGCTGCTCGCCTCCTGAAGCGCGACCGCCAAGGCGCTGGCACCTGCGGGTTCGGGCGCGAGCGCGCACAGGATCTGTGCGTCCTTCCAGTGCGCGAGGCGCCTGAAGGTGAGCGAGATGGGAGCATGAATGGCCAGCGGTTGGGCGAGCGTGCTTCCGATCGCTTGCAGCTCGATAACCCGTGTCACCGGCACGCTCCCGAGGAACGCGAGCGTCACGTGCAGATTCGCGGAGGGCACCGGGCGCCCACCGGAGCGCCGCACCGCCTTGGCAGCGGCATGCTCGAGCTCCTCGCGCTGCGCCTCATCGGGCCAAAGCGCAAAGAACACTCTGCGGGTGGATCCCGCCCGCTCGGCCATCACGGCGTGTGAATGCGCGAGAGGGCTTCCGGCCGCACAGGCAGGTCGAGGCGGAGAATGAGGCGCAGTGCGTGCTCAATGGAGGCCCGCCGCACCTGCTCGCGGTCCCCGTCGAAGAGCTCCGCCTCGGCAACGATGTCGATAGCAGTGTCGTCACGTGCCGCTGCGCAGAACCACACCGTGCCGACGGGCTTCTCCGCTGTGCCACCGTCGGGCCCGGCAATGCCACTCACGGCCACTGCGACATTGACGCGCGCTACCCTGAGCGCCCCCTCCGCCATTTCGCGCACCGTCTGCTCGCTCACCGCGCCGAAGCTTTCGAGGGTCCCCGCCGCGACCCCGAGGTCGCGCACCTTCGCGGCATTCGAATAGGTGATGAAGCCGCATTCGAACCACTGGGAGCTGCCCGCCACATCGGTCAGGGCCTTGGAGACCCAGCCGCCGGTGCAGGACTCTGCGGTGACGATACGCCGGCCGGCAGCGCGCAGCTTCTGGCCTACGCGCGTCGCGAGCTCTGCCAGCTCAGCCTCGCTCACCATGTGAGGAGGCTACTCCTCCATCCGGCGCCGCCGCTAGCGGACGAAAAACTCGACGCTGCTCAGGCAAACACACGCCGCCCGCGGTGGCGGGGCGGCCGCAGGCACGGGCCGCGTATGTTGCCGCTCACCATGATCCGCCGCTCCCGCTCGAGTCGGGCTGGGGGAGCGCTGCGCGCTCCAGCCGGCCGTGACCCCGGTAGATCCATATGGAGCGTGCAGGCGACCAGCGATGCAGTTCCTCTACGGTTGATCCCGGGCGCGCGTACAGCACCCGATTCTGCAACCGTATGTCGTTACGCGCGAGATCCGTTGGGATAAGGCCGGGCCCGCTGGCATGCTCAATGATGACTATCGCGTCATCGAGCCCAAGACTAGCCGCGAGGCGATAGGGCTCCTCGCGCTGCTTCACTTGACGTCGAAAGGCATCGTACGCGAAAGGTAGCGCGCAGGCGATGTACACTCCACTCAACAGTAGTGCGCCAACTACCCACCGACGTAGACTCGCCGCCCACTCCTCGCCGGCGGCTCCGCGTGCGGACGACAGGATGGTTACCAGCA
>JAFAVO010000337.1 GCA_019242385.1 Gammaproteobacteria bacterium
AGGTGGCGCACAGGTGCTTCGGCGTGTAGTAGAAGCCGTAGATGTTGGGGCCCATGAGGCGCACGTCGTACTTGCGCGCAACCGCCACGACCTCCTCCTGCAGCGCGACGTTGCCGGTCTCGGCGAAACCCGACGGGATCAACACCGCGCCCGGGATCTTCTTCTCGCCGACCTCGGTGAGCGCCTGCGCGACGAACTTGGCGGGGATCGCGAACACGGCCACATCGATCGGGCCCGGGACATCGCGGACGCTCTTGTAGACCTTCTTGCCCAGGATCTCGGTGGCGCTCGGGTGGATCGGGTAGATCGCGCCCTGGTAGCCGCCGTTGATCAGATTCTTCATGACCGAGTTGCCGATCTTGCCGGTCTCGGCCGAGGCGCCGATCACCGCCACCGCATCGGGCTTCATGATGCGGTTCATCTGGCGGACGATCTCTTCCTGGCTCGGCCGGTAGCGCTCTGGCTGCGGTTTGAAATCGAGCACCACGCGCACATCGGCCGCCGTCGCGCTCTTGCCGGTCGCGAACACCGGATTCAGGTCGAGCTCGGAAATCTCGGGGAAATCGGCGACCAGCTGCGAGACGTTCACGATCAGTGTGGCGAGCGCTTCGCGGTCCACCGGCTCGCTGCCGCGCACCCCGCGCAGGATCTCCGCCGCCGCGATGGAATCGAGCATCGAGAGCGCATCCGCGCGCGTCGTGGGAGCCAGGCGGAAGGTGATGTCCTTCAGCACCTCCACCAGCACGCCGCCGAGTCCAAAGGCGACGAGCTTGCCGAAGGCGGGGTCGGTGACCGCGCCGATGATCACCTCCTGACCACCGGCGAGCATCTGCTGAACCTGGACGCCATCGATGCTGGCATCGGATTTGTAGCGGCGCGCGTTGGCGACGATCGTGTCGAAGGCCTGCTGCGCGGCCTCGGCGTTCCGGACACCGACCATCACCCCGCCGGCTTCGGTCTTGTGCAGGATCTGCGGCGAGACGATTTTCATGACCACCGGAAAGCCGATGCGGCTCGCGAGCTGCCCCGCCTCGGCGGCACTCGTTGCCACCCCTTCCTTCGGTATCGCGATGCCGTAGGCCTCGCAGATGCCCTTGGCCTCGGGCGCGGTGAGCGCGCTGCGGCCCGCGCCCTTGGCCTGATCCAGGATCTTCCTTACCGCCGCCTTGTCGTATGCCATGAGCTCTCCCGCTCAGATCACCTTCGCCGTGCGCAATGCCTCGATCTCTGCAGCGCTCACTCCGAGCTCCTGCAGCACCTCGTTCGTGTGCTCGCCAAGGAGCGGTGAGCGCTGCACCTCGGTCGGGCTGTCGGAAAGCTTGATGGGGTTGCCGACCGTCAGGTACTTGCCGCGCTCCGGATGATCGACCTCCACCACCGTGCCGGTAGCGCGCAGCGAAGGCTCCGCCGCGAGCTCCTCCATCGAGAGGATCGGTCCACAGGGAATGTCGTGCTTGTTGAGCTCCTCCATGGCCTCGAACTTGGTCTTGGTCATGGTCCATTTCTCGATGGTGTCGAACACGTGCTTGAGGCGCGGCAGGCGCGCGTTCGGGGTCGCATAGTCAGGATCGGTGATCCACTCTTCCTTGCCGATGACCTTGCAGATCTCGGCCCACACCGGCGCCTGAGTGATGAAATAGAGATAGGCGTTGGGATCGGTCTCCCAGCCCTTGCACTTGATGATCCAGCCCGGCTGTCCGCCGCCGGAGGAGTTGCCGGCGCGCGGCACCGCGCTGCCGAACTTGCCGTCGGGGTATTGCGGGTACTCCTTCATGACACCGGTGCGGGCGAGGCGCTGCTGATCGCGCAGCTTCACGCGGCAGAGATTCAGTACCCCATCCTGCATGGCGCACAGCACCCGCTGGCCGCGGCCGGTGCTCTTGCGCTGATACAGCGCCGCCACGATGCCGAGCGCCAGGTGGAGCCCGGTGCCGCTGTCGCCGATTTGCGCGCCGGTGACCAGCGGCGGCCCGTCATCGAAGCCGGTGGTGGATGCCGAGCCGCCGGCACACTGGGCGACGTTCTCGTAGACCTTGCACTCTTCGTACGGGCCCGGGCCGAAGCCCTTCACCGAAGCGACGATCATCTTCGGGTTGAGCTGCTGGATGCGCTCCCAGGTGAAGCCCATGCGATCGAGCGCCCCGGGCGCGAAGTTCTCCACCAGCACGTCGCAGTGCTTCACCAGGCGCTCGAGCACCGCCTTGCCCTGGGGCTTTTTGGTGTCGAGGGTGATCGAGCGCTTGTTGTGGTTGAGCATGGTGAAGTACAGGCTGTCGACGCCTTCGATATCGCGCAACTGCTCGCGGGTGATATCGCCAGCCCCGGCGCGCTCCACCTTGATGACATCGGCGCCGAGCCACGCCAGCAGCTGCGTGCACGTCGGACCCGATTGCACATGCGTGAAATCGAGAATGCGCACGCCATCTAATGCCTTGCCCACGGCCGCTCTCCGCTCACTTGTACATGGTCTGGTTCTTGGTGCCCGGCGCGTACTCGCGTGGATCCACCCAGACGTTGATCACCGCCGAGCGCCGGGTACGTGCCACCTCTTCGCGCGCCCGCGCCAGCGCCGGCGCGATCTGCGCCGGGTCACGTACCTCAGCGCCGTAACCGCCGAGCATCTCGGCGAACTTCCCGAACGGCACATCGCCGAGCAGGTTGCCGACGTTGCCGCGCTCCTCGCCGTACTTGGCGAGCTGCCCGTAGCGGATCTGGTTCATGGCCGAGTTGTTGCCGATCACCGCGATGTACGGCACGCCGAAGCGGTTGGCGGTCTCCATGTCGAACGCGGTCATACCAAAGGAGCCATCGCCGTAGTAACAGAGCACTTCCTTGTCGGGATTGGCGAGGCCCGCGGCGATGGCGAAGCCCGTGCCCACACCGAGTGAGCCGAGCGCACCCGGATCCATCCATTGCCCGGGACGGCGCGGGCGCACGGCCTGCGCCGAGATCGTCACCACATCGCCGCCATCGCCGATGTAGATGGTGTTCTCGGCGAGGAACTCGTTGAGCTCGTACGCCACGCGGTAGGGGTGGATCGGCTGGTTGTTGGATTTGAAGAGCGGCATGAGCTTCTCGGTGGCCGCAGCCTCGGCGTCCGTGAGCCGCTTCATCCACTCGCGGCGCTTCTCGCGCTTGTCGTTCTTGAGGCGGCCCGATGCGGCCTGCAGCACCGCCGCGAGGATTGCGCCCGGGTGCCCGACCAGC
>JAFAVO010000029.1 GCA_019242385.1 Gammaproteobacteria bacterium
CCGAGCGATTGGGCGAGCAGCTTGGCGCCGAGCGCGATCGCCTCGGTGCGGCGCAGGCCCTTCAGGTAATGGCGGATGGCGCTGCGCGCCTTGGCGGTGACGACGAAGTTCACCCAGGAGGGATTGGGGGCGGCACCCTTGGCGGTGAGGATCTCCACCGTCTGGCCGTTACGCAGCACCGTGCGCAGCGGCGTCAGGCGCCGGTCGACCTTGGCAGCCACGCAGCGGTTACCGATGTCGGTGTGCACCGCGTAGGCAAAATCCACCACGGTCGCGCCCGAGGGCAGCCGCAGGATCTGCCCCTTGGGCGTGAATACGTACACCTTGTCCGGAAACAGGTCGACCTTGACGCTCTCGAGAAACTCTTCCGAGGAGCCGGCCTCCTGCAACGACACGAGGTTCGAGATCCACTCGCGCGTGCGCTCCTGCTGCATGGAGCCCGAGTCTCCGCCCGCCTTGTATTTCCAGTGCGCGGCGATACCCGCTTCGGCGACCCGATGCATGTCGCCGGTGCGGATCTGCGCCTCGATCGGCACGCCGTTGGGGCCGAAGAGCGTCGTGTGCAGCGACTGGTAGCCGTTGGCGCGCGGGATGGCGATGTAATCCTTGAAGCGCCCCGGCATGGGCTTGAAGACCGCGTGCACCACCCCGAGCGCGCGGTAGCAGGTGTCGGGGCGGTCGACGATGATGCGGATGCCATACACGTCCACGATCTCGCCGAGCAGCGCGCGCTTGCGGCGCATCTTGCGGTAGATGCTGTAGAGGTGCTTCTCGCGCGTCTCGACGTGCGCGGCGATCTCCGCCTTGAGCAGGGCCGCATTGAGCTGCTGCTCGATCTTCTTGAGGAACTCCTTCTGGTTGCCCCGCGCGCGGCGCAGCGCGCGCTCGAGCACCTGGTAGCGGCGTGGGTAGAGGGCCTTGAACCCCAGATCCTCGAGCTCGAGCTTCATGTTGTAGAGGCCGAGCCGCTCGGCGATCGGCGCGTAGATATCGAGGGTCTCGCGCGCGATCGCGCGCCGGCGCGCCGGCGCCATTGCCTCGATGGTGCGCATGTTGTGGGTACGGTCGGCCAGCTTCACCAGGATCACGCGCAGGTCGCGCACCATGGCGAGCAGCATCTTGCGGAACGATTCCGCCTGCGCTTCCTCGCGGCTCTTGAACTTGATCTGGTCGAGCTTGGTGACGCCATCGACGATCTCGGCCACGACCGCGCCGAAGCGCGCCGCGAGCTGGTCCTTCGGCGTCGGGGTATCTTCGATGACATCGTGCAGGATGGCCGCCACGATGGTGTCGGCATCGAGATGCAGGTCGGCGAGGATCGAGGCAGCGGCCACCGGGTGGGCGATGAACGGCTCGCCCGAAAGGCGCTTCTGGCCCTGGTGTACGGAGGTGCCGAATTCGGCCGCCTCGCGGATGCGGCCGACCTGCTCGGGCGGCAGATAGCTGCCGACAATGCCGAGCAGCTCCTTCAGTCCCGGAGTGCGTCTTCCGCCGGGCAGTAGTCCCAGGAGAGAAGACGCGTACTCCACTCAGCCCGCCGGATCAGTCTCCGAGGCCGAACTGCGGTGCGCGGAAACTCGACTGGTTGTCCGCATCGGGCACGACGGGCTCGGGTGCCGGCTCGGGCTCGCGCAGCATCTCCGCGGTGATGTTGCCCGCGGCGATCTCGCGCAGTGCGAGCACCGTGGGCTTGTCGTTCTCCAGCGGCAGCGTGGCTTCGGCGCCATTCGCCAGCCGCCGGGCACGCTGCGCGGCGAGCAGCACGAGCTGGAACAGGTTGTCGACGTTCTGCAGGCAGTCTTCTACGGTGATTCGGGCCATCGGTGTCAGCTTGATTGCGCGTACCCCGTCTGGGGTCCGCAGGGTCGGTAAGTATAAGGGAAAAGCGCCCTTCCCGGGAGTCTCAGCTGCGCGCCAGCAGCTCTTTCAGCAACGGCGCGAGGTCGGGCCGGTCGCTGCGCAGGTCCGCCCCGTGCCCGGCGATGATGCGCCGGAGATCCTCCACCGCACGGGCGAACTCATCATTCACCACAACGTAGTCGAACTCCGGGTAGTGCGCCATGTCGCTCGCCGCATCAGCCAGGCGCCGCGCGATCACCGCCTCGGTGTCCGTGGCGCGGCGCGCCAGACGCTCGGCGAGCGCCTGCCGGCTCGGCGGAAGAATGAAGATGCTCACGCACTGCGGCATGGCGCGCCGCACCTGCTGCGCTCCCTGCCAGTCGATCTCCAGCACGACATCCTGACCGGCGGCGAGCTGCTGCTCGACATAGGCGCGTGAAGTGCCGTAGAGATTGTCGAATACCCGTGCATGCTCGAGGAACTCGCCCGCATCCCGCAGGCGTTCGAAGTCCGCCACCGACACGAAGTGATACTCGCGTCCCTCCCGCTCGGTCTCACGCCGCTTGCGGGTCGTGTGCGACACCGACAGGCGCAGCGCGGGGTCGCTGTCGAGCAGTGCCTTGACCAGCGAGGTCTTGCCGGCACCCGATGGCGCAGCGATCACCCACAGCTGTCCGCGCTTCATGGCCGGGGAATATAGCCGCCCGAGTCGAGCATCGCGACGAGGCTACGCAGCGCCTGGCCGCGATGGCTCACGGCATTCTTCTCCGCGCTCGAGAGCTCGGCGGCGGTGCGCTGCTCCCCCTCGGGCACGAACACCGGATCGTAGCCAAAGCCACCGTGGCCGCGCCCGGTATGGAGGATGGTTCCGCGCCAGCTGCCCTGTGCAACGAGCGGCTGTTGGTCCCCGCCGCTGCGCACGAAAACGATCACGCACTGATAGCGTGCCTGGCGGAAGCCATCCGGCACATCATGCAGCTCGGCGAGCAGGTGGCGCAGGTTCTCAGCATCGCTCGCGCCTTCCCCGGCAAAGCGCGCCGACCACACCCCGGGACGGCCGCCGAGCGCGTCCACCTCGATACCGGAATCATCGGCGAGCGCCGGCAGGTGCGCG
>JAFAVO010000256.1 GCA_019242385.1 Gammaproteobacteria bacterium
CCTGCAGCGCCTCGGCGCCCGCCGCGGCGACAAGCTCATCCTGTTCCTCAACAACAACGAGCAATTCATCGATGTGTTCTGGGCCGCCGTGCTCGGCGGCATCGTGCCGGTGCCGGTCGCACTCGGCATCAGCGACGAGCACCGCCAAAAGCTGTTGCGCATCGCGCGGCGCCTCGGCAAGCCCTTCCTCTATACCGAGCGGCGTTCGCTCGAGCGCATCGGCGCCTTCGCCGTGCAGGCCGGTGAGCACCAGCTGTTCGAGTCGCTGCGCGGGCGCACGTTCCTGGTCGATGACCTCGATGACATCTCGCGGCCCGGTACCGTGCAACGGGTCAGCGCCGATGACACCGCCTTCATCCAGTTCTCCTCCGGCTCGACCAGCGACCCCAAGGGCGTCGTGCTCACCCACGGCAACCTCATCGCCAACATGCGCGGCAGCACCGAGGCGGCCGGCTTCAACGAGAACGACGTGAGCCTTTCGTGGATGCCGCTCACCCACGACATGGGACTCATCGGCTTCCACCTGGTGATGTTCGCGAACCGCGTGCATGCGCACCTCATGCCGACCGAGCTCTTCATCCGCCGGCCGCTGCTCTGGCTCACGCTCGCCGCGCGGGTGCGCGCCACGATCCTGTGCTCGCCTAATTTCGGCTACAAGCATTACCTGAAGGTGCTCGGGGATCGCGCGGTGGAGGGTCTCGATCTATCGGCGGTACGCTTCATCTTCAATGGCGCCGAGCCCATATCGGTGGAGCTCTGCGACGAGTTCCTGACCCGGCTGGCACCAGCCAAGCTCGCGCGCACCGCGATGTTTCCGGTCTACGGCCTCGCGGAGGCGTCCCTCGCGGTGAGCTTCCCGCCGGTCGGCGCTTCGTTGCGCACCCTGACCCTCAATCGACACCAGCTGCAGGTCGGCAATCCCGTACAGGCCGTGGCCGCCACCGACCGCGACGCCGTGCAGCTGGTGTGCGAGGGACGCCCGATACCCTACTGCCAGGTGCGCATCACGGACGATGAGGATCGCGAGCTTTCGGCAGATCGCATCGGCAACGTGCAGATTCGCGGCGCTAACGTGACGAGCGGCTATTACGAGGATCCGGCTGCGAACGCCGCGGCCTTTACCGCCGATGGCTGGCTGCGCACCGGGGATCTCGGCCTCTTCCACCAGGAGGAGCTGTACATCTCGGGTCGCGCCAAGGAGATCATCTTCGTCAACGGCCAGAACTACTACCCGCACGATCTCGAGACCATCGCGCAACGCGTACCGCAGCTCGAGCTCGGAAAGGTCGTGGCGGCGGGCGTGCGCCCGCGGGAAGCCGAGGTGGAGCAGCTCGTGCTCTTCGTGCTGCACCGGGGCGCGCTCGAGGACTTCCTGCCGCTGGCACGCGACGCCTCGCGGGTCATCAACGAGCAGACCGGGCTGGAGGTCGCCGAGGTCGTGCCGGTGAAGCGCATTCCCAAAACCACGAGCGGCAAGATCCAGCGCCATCTGCTCGAGGAAAGCTACCTCGACGGCGAGTTCGAGGCGGAGCTGCGCGAGCTCGCGGCGCTGCGCGCGGCACGCCACGGACCGGAGGTGGGCTCGCGGACGGCGATCGAAGACAAGTTGAAGACGATCTGCGATGCCGCTCTCGAGGGCAAGCGGGTCGATATCCACGACAACCTGTTCGAGATCGGCGCCAGCTCGCTCAAGCTCATCGAGATCCACGAGCAGATCGACCGGGAGTATCCCGGCAAGGTGGACCTGACGGAGCTGTTCGACTTTCCGACCATCGCGGAGCTTGCCCAGCATCTGCAGAGCAAGCTCGCCCAGGCCTGAGCCTCAGCCTATAATGCCCGCCCCATGGAACTGACTGGCCCGCCGGGTGCCGCCGGCACAAATGGTTGCGAGCGGCGCCTCACCGAGTGCGGCGTACGCCCCACCGCGCAGCGGGTACGGATCGCAGCACTGCTGCTCTCGGCCCCGCAGCATCTTTCTGCCGAGCAGATCATCGCGCAGCTGCGCAGCGCCGGAGCGCGGGTCTCCAAGGCTACGGTGTACAACACCCTCAACCTGTTCGCCGCGCACGGCCTGATCCGCCAGCTGTCGGTGGATGGGGCCCGTGCCTGGTTCGACTCCAACGTCGAGCCGCACTATCACTTCCATGACGCGGAGACGGGCGCGTTGATCGATGTTCCGGTGCCGGCAGTCGAGTTCAGCCGCCTTCCGCCGCCACCACCGGGCACCGAAGTGGCGGGTATCGACCTCGTGATCCGCCTGCGCAGAAAAATGTAGAATCCCCGGCTTTCTGCGGCACGCCGGGGTAGCTCAGTTGGTAGAGCAGCGCATTCGTAATGCGCGGGTCGCAGGTTCGACTCCTGTCCCCGGCACCAATACATCAATCGGGTTGGTGGCTGCCGCCACCTTCGCCGTGGCTGTCTTTCTGGCTGCCTGCAGTACCCAGGGCAGCTATCGCAATGACCCCGCTCACGAGGCTTTGCTGCAGACCCTTCGCCAGTGCCTCGTTGAGGTGTCGATCAGCCCCCCGAACAAGGACTTCGTTTCCCCCTGCACCGCACGCGACGTATCTTCCTTGAATGGCATCGCCAGCAACCGCCTTTCCGACGCGCTCGGACCGCCGCGGCTTTGTCTCGATCAGAGCGAGATCAACTTTCCGCAGAAGAATTATTGCCCGGGCAAACAATATCCCCTATGGAGTTTCTACCGGCATGCCGGCTCGATCGACATAGGCGGAGGGCCACAATTGGTCTGCGTGACGGAGGGCTCGCATTGCGCGACCGTGGAGTGGCGACGCACGAGGTGACGGCGTCCCTTCCGGGCGGATGAGATCGACTCGCGCTCACTTGCGTACTGGCGTCCAGTCCTTCGGGTAAAGCGCGAGCAGACGCGTTCGTTCCTCGGCCGACAGCGGGAAGAATCTGGGTGTCTCCGACTGGAATGCATCCGGGCGACAGGGGGCTGGCCGACCGCACATCAGTAACGTGGGATCTTCGTTGTGCTCGAGTCCCACCGCGTGGCCCAGCTCGTGCGCGATGACATTCCGCAGGACATTCGGCAGGCTGAGCGGTGGCAAGCTCCCGTTCTTGATAGCAACGAGGACTCGGTCGCCACGACGCGCCGTGTACGAAATGAAGCTCGCATTCGATAGAACGATGAGCAGGTCACCGGTAAAACGCCTGATGCTCTCTGGAACCTCGGTGACTGCAGTCCGGTCCGCGACTTGTCGGCCAAGTGCCTGGATGTCGCTATCGGGCACCGAGCCGGAGACGACGGTGAGCGCCCCGAGGCGAAAAGAACTTCCGAGCTCAGCGAAAGTGCGATTCCAGAAATCGACCGCTTCTCGGACCGACCCAATGCGTGGATCCGCTTCGACCGCCACCAGAGTGATGGTCGGAATCTTCATCCAGCGAATGGGTTGGCGGCCTTCCTCTGGCGCAGCGCCGATAGCGCACGCGGCTGCGACGAACATGCCCAGTCCGATGGCTACCTGCCTGCGGTTCATGGGTCACTGGGCCCATCTGTCGCGCAGCGGGGCCTAGCCCGCTCCCGCGCCGAGCAGGTCCCGCAACATCGCCACCTCGGCGGCGATCGCCGTGTGCAGCGCGGGATCGACCTCGGGAGCGAAGAGCGGCGAATGGTTGGAGGGCAGGTGCGTTCCGCTCGCCTTCGCCTGCGCATACTTCTGCGGATCCGGCCCGCCGAGACTGAGGTAGAACCCCGGAATTCCCTGCTGGACGAACACGGAGAAATCCTCCGACGCGGTGATCGGCTGCTGCGTCTCGACATTGTCGGGGCCGAGTGCGCGCTCGAGAGTGGTCCGCATGCGCTGCGCCAGAGCGGGGTCGTTGTAGACCGAATCGGTCGTTTCATAACGCTCGATGAGTGGCGGGCGCGGAGCCGCGGCCGCCTGCGCTTCGGCATTGGTGATGCGCGTGATGGCTTCCAGCACCTGCTTGCGCACATCCTCCTTGTAGGTGCGCACGGTCAATCCGAGCTCGGCCTGCTCGGGAATGATGTTGTTCTTGGTGCCTGCCTTGATGTAGCCCACCGTCACCACCGCGAATTCCCCGGGCTTGACCTCGCGCGCCGCGATGGTCTGCAGCGCGAGGATGGTCCGCGCGGCCATCACGATCGGATCGACGGCCGTATGCGGCGCCGACCCGTGACCTCCCTTGCCATAGAGCGTGATGCGAACCGAATCCGCGTTGGAGTCGAACGTCCCGGAAGCGACCCCGACCTTGCCCGCCGGCTGCTCGTTGCCGACATGGAGCGCGACCACTTCATCGGGCCGCGGGAAGCGCGTGAAGAGCCCATCGCGCACCATGGCGCGGGCACCGGCGATCGTCTCCTCCGCCGGCTGCCCGATCAGCAGCAGCGTGCCGTGCCAGGAATCGCGGCTGCGCGCCATGATGCCGGCGGTCGCCACGAGCGCGCTCATGTGGAGGTCGTGGCCGCACATGTGGCCCACCGGCACATCGTTACCCGCGGGATCTTTGGCGTGCACCTTGCTCGCAAAC
>JAFAVO010000130.1 GCA_019242385.1 Gammaproteobacteria bacterium
CGGCTGGATGTTCAGCGTCCCGTCGGTCGAGCCGGCGAAGTACGCGTCGAATGGGTAAGGAAGAATCCCGGCCGCAGGACAATACAGCGCGGTGTTGGCCGGCCGCGCAGGGTTCGAGCACGAGGGCGTCCCCGGGTTGCCGGCGAATCCGCTGAGATCAGGCTGGCCGACGGTGCCGTAACCGCTGTTCCCGCAGCCGCCGAGCAGCGACAGCGCGCTTGAGAGCAGCCCGGCGGCGATCAGTCTTTTCATATCCCTCGAAACTCCTGCCCGACCTGGCGCCGCATGAGTCGGACGCGCAACGGCGGTCGGTGTTCTGCTGTGATTCGCTGCCAACTGAGTTCTTATGGCTCACCGGCGTTGACCCCCTTGTGCCGGTGCTGCTTGAGCGCTGTTGAACGAGCCAAGCTAGAGTACGCTCCCGGCCAGAACAGTAGCAAGGTGCGGCCGGGAAAGGACGGGAGCGCGCTTGGCGTTGGGTGGCAAGTCGAAGCGCCGCAGCGCCGTTCCGGCGAGACCGGCAGCGCGCGCGCGCGTGCTGCGGATAATCGGCGGCACGTGGCGCGGCAGGAAGTTGCGCTTTCCGGCGAGCGCGGCCATCCGGCCGACTCCTGATCGTGTGCGTGAGACGCTCTTCAACTGGCTGGGGGCGAGGGTACAGGGCGCTGCATGCCTGGATGTGTTCGCCGGCAGCGGTGCGCTCGGGCTGGAAGCGCTGTCACGCGGTGCGGCGCACGTCACCTTCATCGAGCAGGATGTCGCTGCGGCGCGCGCGCTCAGCCTGCTGTTGCAGGAGTGGCAAGCAAGCGGTGCGCAGGTGGTGCGTGCCGACGCCCTGCGTTACCTGGCAGGTAGCGCCCGCCCCGCGGACATCGTGTTCCTCGATCCCCCCTTCGCCACCGAGCTGCTGAGCGAAGCGGCGGCACTGCTGGAGGAGCGCCACTGGCTCAGCGCGGGCTCGCTCATCTACGTGGAGTGCGCGGCCCGCGCGGGACTGCCGCGCTTGCCCGCCAACTGGCAATCGCTCAAGGCGAAGCAGGCCGGGGAGGTCGGTTATCATCTGTTCGCGCATGTCGCGCCGGACCTGCACGCCGCATGAAACGCAACGCCGTCTATCCAGGGACCTTCGATCCGATCACCAACGGTCACCAGGACCTGGTGCGCCGCGCGGCCTCGATTTTCGACCACGTGGTGGTCGCGATCGCCGCCAATCCCAACAAGACTCCGATGTTCAGCCTCGAGAAGCGCGTCGAGCTGGCGCGCCGGGTGCTGCACGATCTGCCGAACGTGGAAGTCCAGGGCTACTCGGGACTCACGGTGGATTTCGCGCGCCGCTACCAGGATACCGTGATCGTGCGCGGTCTGCGCGCCGTGTCGGACTTCGAGTTCGAGTTCCAGCTCGCCAACATGTCGCGGCATCTCGACCGCAACTTCGAGACCGTCTTCCTCACTCCGCAGGAGCCGTTCTCCTTCATCTCCTCGACCCTGGTGCGGGAGATCGCGGTGTTCGGCGGGGACGTGAGCGCCTTCGTCCATCCGATCGTCGAAGCGGAGATGAAGAAGTACCGCCGCACCTGAGGCTCTGGCGAAAGCTAATCCGACCGTCGTCGCATCATTTGCGCGGGCGTCGCCGCCGCGAGCGCTGCGCGCGCACCACGCGCGGCGTGACGCGCTTGGTCGGACGCCGCGCCGGAGCGGTACGCTCGCTCGAGCGCTTTTTCTTCTTCACCCGCGGCAGGCGGATGCGCACCGCCGGCGGCGGCAGCCGGCCGGTGCGGTGCAACTCGACCGCACGCCACAGGTACCAGGCAGCCGCGCTGCGGTAGGGGCGCCAGCGCTCGCCGAAGGCCGCGAGTGCTTTCGGATGCGGTAGGGCGCGCAGCCCGTAGGCGGCACGAAACCCGGCGCGCACCCCGAAGTCATCGACCGGCAGCACGTCCGGACGCCCGAGCCGAAAGAGCAAGAGCATCTCCACGGTCCAGCGGCCGATGCCGCGCACCTGGATGAGGCGCTCGATGATCGCCTCATCGCTGAGCGCGAGAAGCTCCTCGTGTTCGGGGACCACACGCGCCAGCGTCTTCTCCGCAAGGTCCCTGAGGGCGGCCACTTTGGCCAGAGAGAAACCGGCGGCGCGCAGGCTCGCGGGGGTCGCATCGAGCACGTGCTG